>JAFEDV010000100.1 GCA_018241475.1 Pseudomonadota bacterium
CGGCCCCGGGATCTCGCAGCAAGCGTGAGCCATGGCCAAAGTCGAATTCCCGATCCGCCCAGAGCGCTCGCTTTGCTGGATCGGCGATCCTACGCGGAGGCGCACGAAATCCGTCATTTAGCCCAAACACAATGTGCTGCACCAAGCCGCGCTCATCGCAGTGCGGAAGATAACCGCGCGATTTCCAACCTAGCGCTGGCATGCGATCATCTTCGGCGGACGGATCGCTCGTTGCAAGCTTCACGCCGGCGAGGACGCCGGCGCTCCACAATAACAATGCGCGCGCACAAGTGGGATATTCAACGGAAGGACCTATGGAGCGCCGGCGTCCCCGCCGGCGATGGAGTGCGATGTCCATCATTAAGCCCAGACACGATGTTCCGCCAGTGGCGGTGCGCGCAAAGTCGGCCTACATCACAACCGGCTGGAGGCGCACAATGGGTAACGCGATTTCTTGGGCGGCGTTTGAGGACATCGACAAAAACGCGGCGCTAGAGCGGACGCGCCTTCGCGACACGCGAACCGAAGACGAGTATCGAGAATCAGAATTTAGCGGTGGCGGTTCGGGAACCTGGTTCGTGATCCAGTCCAACGATTATGACTTCGCCGCAGCCGATAAAGTCGGCCTACTCTCGAAGGACTGCCGCGTGATCGGATGCCAGGTTGAGGAGCACGTCATGGCCAGCACGGCTTGCTGCTTCGAGAGGGACAAGGTTCTCTGGGCGGTCACTCATCTTGGCGTGGACGGTGTCACCTACGACCTCGCCGTTGTTGGAACGCCACCGACAATATTTGAGGAAATCCGCTCACGGCTGGCGGCTGAACAGGACGCTGCTGGCGGCAAGAACGCCGACGTGGACTTCATGTTCGACGTACCTATCGAATTGGCGAAAGGGATTTGCGGCTATCGCCACGACGAAGATACTGCGACGCCCTTCACCGAGCTTGCCACCCTTCGCTAGTGCGCCGCGCCCCAGGTGGCGCCGGCCTTCGCCTCCACCGTCAGCGGAATGGAAAGCGTCACCGCCGGCTCGGGCGCCGTTTCCATCACCTCGGGCGCCAGCCCGCACAGCGTCTCCGCCTCCGCCTTGGGCGCCTCGAACACCAGTTCGTCGTGCACCTGCAGCAGCATCTTCGATTTCAGCCCCGCCTTGGTCATCGCCGGCGGCAAGCGCACCATGGCGCGGCGAATGATGTCGGCGGCGGCGCCTTGCAGCGGCGCATTGATAGCCTGGCGCTCGCCGAAGGCGCGCTCCTGCGGGTTCTTCGACTGCACGCCCTTCACCCAGATGCGGCGGCCGAAAATCGTCTTCACGTAGCCGTTGGCGCGCGCGAACGTCTTTGTCGCTTCCATGTAGTCGCGAATGCCGGGGAAGCGCTCGAAATATTTCTTGATATAGGCGGCCGCCTCCTCGCGCTCGATGCCAAGATTGCGCGCGAGGCCAAACGCCGAAATACCGTAGATGATGCCGAAATTGATCGCCTTGGCGTTGTTGCGGATTTCCTTGGGCATGCCCTCCACCGGCGCCCCGAACATTTCCGACGCCGTGCGCGCGTGAATGTCGACGCCGTCGGCGAACGCCTGCTTCAGCTGCGGAATGTCGGCGACGTGCGCGAGCAGCCGGAGTTCGATCTGCGAATAGTCGGCCGAGACCAGCACATTGCCCTTCTCGGGGATGAACGCCTCGCGGATGCGCCGGCCTTCCTCGGTGCGGATCGGAATGTTCTGCAGATTGGGATCGTTGGAGGCGAGCCTGCCGGTCGAACTGGCGGCGAGCGCGTAGGTGGTGTGGACCCGGTGCGTGCGCGGGTTCACCGCCGCCTGCAGCGCCTCGGTGTAGGTCGAGCGAAGCTTCGAAAGCTGGCGCCAATCCAGGATCTTGCGCGGCAGATCGTGCTGTTCGGCCAACTCCTCGAGCACCGTCGCATCGGTCGACCAGGCGCCGGTCTTGGTCTTGGAACCGCCCGGCAGCTGCATGTCATCGAACAGAATTTCGCCGAGCTGCTTGGGCGAACCGATATTGAATTGCTTGCCGGCAAGCCCGTAGGCCTCCTCCTCATATTGCAGCATGCGCTGAGCGAAATCGCCGGAGAGGCGCGACAGCATTTCCGGATCGATTCTGATCCCTTCCTTCTCCATCGCCGCCAGCACCGCCGGCAGCGGCCGCTCCAGCGTCTCGTACACCGTGATCAGCCGCTCGCGCGCCAGTTCGGGTTTCAGCTTGCGGTACAAACGCAAAGCTGCATCGGATTGCTCGCACGAATAGGCCGAGGCGCGCTCAATCGCCACCTGATCGAACGAGATTTGCGCTTTGCCCTTGCCGGCGACATCCGAAAGCGGCGTCAGCGCGTGACCAAGATGCTTCTCGATCAGATCGGCCTTCTCGTGCGAATCCATGCCGCCATAGAGCGCGTAGGAGATCAGCATCGGATCATCGATCGGCGAAAGCGCAATGCCGTGCTTGGCGAAGAGCGCGATGTCCCATTTGACGTTGAGGCCGACCTTCAGGACTGCCGGGTCTTCCAAGAGCGGTTTCAACGCAGCGAGCGCAGTGACCAGCGGAATCTGATCTCCCCCTCCCCCTCTCCCTTGCGGAGAGGGGGTCGGGGGGTGAGGGGCGTTAAGCTGCTCAGGCGCCGGGTCGTCGGAACGCCCCTCACCCGCCGCGCTCCGCGCGGCGCCCTCTCCGCGAGGGAGAGGGCTTGGAAGCTCGCTTGCAAACAATTCCCCCGCACGCGGATCGGCAGTGCGATGCGACACCGGCACGTAGGCCGCCACATTCGGCCCAAGCGCCAGGGATACGCCGACCAGATCCGCACGCGCGGCGTCGAACGACGTGGCCTCGGTATCGAGCCCGATGACGCCCGCCTTTTTCGCGCGCGCAATCCAGGCCTCCAGCGCCGCCACGTCGCGCACGGTTTCGTACGCTTCGCGCTTGAACACGCCATCTTCCGCACTCGGCTCGCCCGCCACGCCAACCGTGATCGGCGCTGCCGCGGCATAGGACGCCACGATCTCGACGCCTTTCTCCTTGGCGAAGTGCTCGCGCACGCGCCGCGACAGCGTCCGGAACTCCATCGCCTCAAGGAATTGCAGCAGCGGCCCCTGCTCGACCGCGCGCACCGCGAAGTCTTCCCACTTCTCCATTATCGGCACATCGTCCTTCAACGTCACCAGCTGACGCGAAAGCCTGATCTGATCTGCGAAATTGATCAGCGTCTCGCGCCGCTTCTGCTGTTTGATCTCGCTGGCGCGCTCGAGGATGGCGTCGAGCGATCCGAACGTGTTGATGAGTTCGGCCGCGGTCTTCGGCCCGATGCCGGGCGCGCCCGGCACGTTGTCCGTCGAGTCACCGATCAGCGCCTGCGCATCGATCACCTTGTCCGGCCCGACGCCGAACTTTTCCATCACCGCTTCCGGCCCCAGCGCGCGGTTCTTCATCGGATCATACAATTCGATGCGGCCGTCCTCGATCAGCTGCATCAAATCCTTGTCCGACGAGACAATCTTCACTGTCGCGCCGGTCTTCGCCGCTTGCCGCGCATAAGTCGCGATCAAATCGTCGGCCTCGTAGCCGCCCATCTCGATGCACGCGACATTGAACGCCCGCACCGCGTCGCGGATCAGCGGAAATTGTGGCACCAAATCTTCCGGCGCCGGCGGACGATGGGCTTTGTACTCTTTGTAAAGTTCATTGCGGAACGTGATCTCGGACTTGTCGAAGATCACCGCCAGATGCGTCGGCGCGTCCGAACCCTTCATCTCCTCCAGAAACTTCCAGAGCATGTTGCTGAAGCCGGCGACGGCGCCGACGGACAAGCCGTCCGACGCCCGCGTCAGCGGCGGCAGCGCGTGATACGCCCGGAAAATGTAAGCCGACCCATCAATCAGAAACAGGCGCGGCGAAGCGGTTTTGGCCATGCGCCTATCTAGGCAATCACGACCGCGCGGTCACCCCTCAGGCCTTGAACAGCGCGTTGTAATCGAGCGGCGTCCCGCGCCTGGCCCAGAGCTTTTCGCTATCGCCCTCGGCCAGGAACTCACGCGCAGCGTCGGTCGCCGCCGCCATCGCCGCGTTGTAAATGGAGGTCGCAGCGCTCACCCGCTTGGCGCCCAGCGCCTTCAGTTCCGCCGCCTTGGGCGCGCCCGGCCGCGCCATCACGTTGAGCGGCAACCCGCAACCCGCCGCGATCGCCTTGATCTCGTCGGCCGCAGACACACCCGGCACGAACAACCCGCTCGCGCCCGCGTCCTTGATTGCCTTTGCGCGCTTCAGCGTCTCCGCTTGCGCCAGCTCCGCCGGCACGAGCTGCTTCAAATACACATCCGTGCGCGCATTGATGAACAGCTTCACGCCCGCGCGCTCGCCGGCATTGCGCGCGGCTTCGATCTTCTTGAGATGCAGGTCGTGCGGCTGCTTGCCGTCTTCCAGATTGATGCCGACCCCGCCCGCATCGATCAGTGCCGCAATGTTCTTGCCCACCTCTGCCACATCATCCGAATAGCCGCCCTCGGCATCGACGGTGATCGGCACGCTCACCACACGCGCAATTTCACGCACGGTTGTCACCAAAATCGAAATCGGCAGCCCGTGCCCATCCGCATACCCATGCGCCCACGCCACCGCCGCGCTCGAGGTCGCCACCGCCTTGGCGCCGGCCTCCTGCACCACCCGCGCCGAGCCCGCGTCCCAGGCATTCGGCAAAATCAGAAAATCACGGTGCAGCGCGTGAAAGGTTTCAGCGTCTTGCGGGCGTGCGGGCATGGGGCTCTCCTCTGCGGGCACATGTAGTGCCTTGTTCCAACAAAGGCATCACGTCGTTTTCGGACTCACGCTTCCCGGACAAGCTGCGCAAAGCGCGGCGCTGATCCGGGATCCATGGTCAGGTCAACCGGAAACGTTGGACGTCGCGTGGAAATGGATCCCGGCTTTCCGCTTCGCTGCGGCCGAGAAGCGTAGAACTAGTGGCTGTCGGCGTGATCGCCCAGCACGAAGCGCCGATCGCAATAGAGGCACTCGACGAAATCCTCTTCGCCCATGTCGTAATACACAACCGGGTGCCCCAGCGCGCCGCCGCCGCCGTCGCACTTCACTTTCTTCGACGTCACCAAGATTACCTCCGGCGCCGGGCGCGCGTCGGGATCGCCGGGCGTCATCTGGTCGGTGCGCGGATTGTGGTGAAGTTTGGCCATGCGCGATCGCAAACTTGGTTGAAGTTCGTGAGAATGGCCGTACCTAAAGCGCATCGAATTTCCGCGCAATTGCGGAAACGCTCGTCCTCCCCCGCCCCGGGGGAGGTGGCGGCCGTCAGGCCGACAGAGGGGCGGGTGGTAAAGCTAGCCGGCTTACGCGCTTCCCCCTCAGTCAGCTTCGCTGACAGCTCCCCGAATTGGGGGAGCACGATGCGCTAGTCTCGGAAGTATTGATCGCTGATGCTCGCACCCGCCTCGCCGCCCGATTTCGCTATCGAAGCCCGCGGCCTCGACAAAACCTACCGCGCCCAGGGCAAGGGCGAGGCCGTACATGCGCTCAAGACCATCGACCTCGCTATTCCGCGCGGCTCGTTCTTCGGGCTGCTCGGCCCCAATGGCGCCGGCAAGTCGACCTTCATCAACATCCTCGGCGGCCTGGTCGTGAAGTCGGGCGGCACGGCCCGGATTTGGGGCCACGACATCGACGCCGATCCGATGAACGCGCGCGGCGCCATCGGCATCGTGCCGCAAGAGCTGAACATGGACCCGTTCTTCTCGCCGCAGGAGACGCTCGAGATTCAGGCCGGCTATTACGGCGTGCCGAAGGCGGAGCGGAAGACGGAAGAGATTCTGAAAGCAGTCGGCCTCTGGGACAAGCGCGATGCCTACGCGCGCACGCTTTCAGGCGGCATGAAGCGGCGCCTGCTCGTAGCGAAGGCGATGGTGCATTCGCCGCCGGTGCTGGTGCTCGACGAGCCCACCGCCGGCGTCGACGTCGAATTGCGCCGCCAGCTCTGGGATTACGTTCGCGGTCTGCACGCGCAGGGCGTGACCATCGTGCTCACCACCCACTATCTCGAGGAAGCCCAGGCGCTCTGCGACACCATCGCCATCATCAACCATGGCAACGTCATCGCCTGTGAGCCCACCAGCAATCTGATCGGCCGCCTCGACCGCAAGACGCTGGTCGTTACGCCATGCGATGAAATCCATCCGCCGCTCAACGGCTTCGAGGACGTCACCTTCGCGATGCGCAATACCGGCGCCTTCGCGCTCACCTACAAAACCAGCGAGCATTCGGTGGAAGAACTGCTCGACCGCGTCCGCCGCGCTGGCGTGACGATCAAGGACCTGTCCATTGAAGAACCTGACTTGGAAGATGTCTTTGTGGAGCTAACTGCTTAGAGTCATTCCGGACGCGCGGAGCGCGATCCGGAACCCAGGGATCGTAGAGCACGAGATGTTGCCCTGGGTTCCGGCTCTCCCTTCGGTCGGCCGGAATGACTGAGCTGCGAAAGGAAGCCGCGATGTGTCGCAACATCAAGACCCTGTTCAATTTCGAACCGCCCGCCACGCACGAAGAAATCCGCGCCGCCTCGCTGCAGTTCGTGCGCAAGCTCTCGGGCTTCAACGCGCCGTCGAAGGCGAACGAAGCCGCCTTCAACCGCGCCATCGACGAAGTCTACGAAGCCGCCCACCGCCTGCTGCACGATCTCGAAACCCACGCCCCCGCGCGAGATCGCGACATCGAAGCGGCGAAGGCGCGGGAGCGCGCGGCCCAGCGTTTCGGCCGGGTCACGCAGAGCTAATGCATCCGCCTCACGGCCCAAGTCGCAACGTCGAATGCATGACGTCGACTTGGTATGGGTCCCAGGTGGAAAGGGTCCAATAGATGCTCGCCTCGCGCACGCCGCCCGGATGCGGCCCGGTGTTCTGCGTGAAGCGGTTCAGCACGAACGGCGCATACAGATAGCCGAATGTCAGCGCCGGGATTTGCTGGCTGACACGTCCGGGACACGCCGTCGCCGGCGGTCCCCACAGCAGCGTGCAGATGAAACTCGGTTGCTGCGCCACGCTCAGCAGCATCGTCGGCGCCGACCACGGCCCCCACGGCGCCGGCGCCGTGCGTGCTTCGACCTGCGCACCGCCGCAGGTGTAGAGCATCAGCCACACGCCGAGCGGTTCGTTCCACGTCACCGAGTGCTCGCCGACGCAGCGCTCATCTCCCGATGCGCTGAGCGGATTGGGACTATTGGCGTAGAGTTCCGCGCCCGCTGGCGGCGACCATTGCGCGCCGCCCTGCCCGGCCTGCCATTGCTGGTAGGTGAGCCAGATTGGTCCGCTCGGTCCGGCCCCGCCATAATATCGCCAGGTCGTCACGTTGCCGAACGTCGCCTGCGGCGCCATCGCCAGATACGGAATGCTCATGCGATAGCGCGCCACGCCAAACACCGGAATGTCAGGCACGTAGCCCCGAATGTAGTCGACCCCGCGCCGCCGCGGCGCCGGCATCGCTGCGGTGACGTACACAAACCCGTTGGGCATCGCGATTGGACGACGCGCCGGCGGCGAGACTTGCGTGAATGCCAGCGGATTGGCGTCGGTGGCATACGCAAGAACGCTCGATCCCAGGCTGTTATTCGCCGGAATCTCGAAACAATGCGCACTCGCGGCGGGCAATGTCAGCGGCGTCGCGGGGCTTGGCCCGAAGCCATCCGGGATCAAGCAATGATTGGTCCAGAAGAACGCGAAGAAGCGAGCGCCGACATAGACGCCGCCGGTCGGCACGTTGAAGCCGCCCTGCTGGATCGCCGGGGCGACAACCGGATGTGCGAGCCAGCCCCGACGCACCGACCCCGCGAACGTCATGCCAAGGCAATCTTTGGCGTCGGGCGCGGCGGTGCGTGTGGTTACACCGAGCGCGTCGTCAGGCGGCACGGTTGGCAATGAGCCCGGCGGATGACGCGGCGGCACGGCGTCGCCAAAAAGCATGTAAAGCGCGCCGGTGTCGCTTTCGACCGGGAAGCCGAGGTCGATGCCCATCAGCCCGTAACGAGACAGTGTCTGGGCGTTGGTGGGCGCGCCGGAGAGCCAATCGGTTTCGCCGGTCAGCTGGCAAACCTTGGCGCTGCTTCCGACCACGGAGAGCGTCGCGGCGTGCGCGCGCGGACTAACTGCGATCGCACACAGAGACACGGCGATCGCCATGACGGCGTTTAGAGAGGTGCGTTGGGCGAGCATGAGCGAGACGTCCTCCGACGGATTTCTGTTCGCTCCCGCAAGCAGGCCTAGTGCCCCAACTTGGCGGCAAACTCAACCTAGCCCAACAAACTTGCAAGGTTTGCGTCAGACGCCGCCGCGTTCGCCATTGACGGCGCTCAGCTTCGGGAGAGGATGTCCCTCGCATGGAGGGACATGATGAGCGACGCTTCCAACACTGAAAAATCCGGCGCAACACGGCGTGGCATGATGGCGGGGGCGGCCGCGCTCGCGCCGCTGAGCGCGCTCGTCGCTGGAGGCGCTGACGCCGCCACGCCCAATCGCGCCGCGCTGGAGCGCGCCGTCGAGAACGGCAAGGAGGCGTCTATTCAGCGCATCCGCGATTGGATCGCCCACCCGACCATCGCCGCCGAACACCTCAACGTGCCGGAAGGCGCGCAATACATGCAGCAGCTCGTGCGCGACGCGGGCTTCCAGACATCGGAGATCGTGCAGACCGACGGCTCGCCGGGCGTGTACGCAACCTGGGATGTCGGCGCGCCGAAGACGCTCGGCGTCTATTTCATGTACGACGTGAAGCAATTCGATCCCGCGGAGTGGACATCGCCGCCGCTGGAGGCGCGCCTCGTCGACAAGCCCAATTTCGGCAAGGTCATGGTCGGCCGCGGCGCGGTGAATCAGAAAGGTCCGGAAGGGTCGTTCCTCGCCGCACTGCATGCGCTGCGCGCCGCCGGGCGCAGGCCGCCCGTCAATCTCGTCTTCGTCGCCGAAGGCGAGGAGGAAATCGGCAGCCCGCACTTCCACCAGATCGTGCGCCGTCCCGACATCATGGCCAGGATGCGCCGTGCGCAAGGCGTCTTCATTCCCTCCGCCTCGCAGGATCCGGGCTCCGGCAACGTCACGCTCACGCTCGGCGCCAAGGGCATCATCGAGTGCGAACTGGTTTCCAGCGGCGCCCACTGGGGCCGCGGTCCCACCCACGACATCCATTCCAGCATCAAGGCCATGGTGGATTCGCCGGTATGGCGGCTCGTGCACGCCCTGAACACGCTCGTCTCCGAGGATGGCAACACCGTCGCCATCGACGGCTGGATGGAGCACGTACGCCCGATCACGGCGCGCGAGCACGAGCTCATCATGCAAAACGCGCACAACACCGACGAAGCCGACTGGAAGCGGCGCAACGGCGTCACCCATTTCATCGACGATCTGCCGTGGCCGCAGGCGCTCGAACGCCTCGCCTCGCAGCCAACCGTGAACATCGAAGGCCTGGTCGCCGGCTACACCGGCCCGGGCGGCAAGACCATATTGCCAACACGCGGCGCCGCGAAGCTCGATCTGCGCCTGGTGCCCAACCAGACCCGCGCCGATTGCGAAGCAAAGTTGCGCGCCTTCCTGGCGCACAAAGGTTTCCCCGACATCGAGGTGAACGTTACCGGCGGCTACGATCCTACTGAAACGCCAGAGAACAGCCGCATCGTGCAAGCCGAGCTCGCCGTCTGCCGCAGCCTGCACGTGGAAGCGACGCTCAATCCACGCTCCGCCGGCTCGTGGCCGGGGTCGGTGTTCACGTCGGCGCCCGTGAGCTTGCCGGCCGCCCAGTTCGGCCTAGGTCATGGCAGCGGCGCGCACGCGCCGGATGAATACTTCGTCATCGACTCGAGCAATCCGCACGTCTTGGGCCTCACCGGCTCGACCATGGCCTATATCGACTTCTTGTACGAAATGGCGCGTTGAACCATGCAATACATCAATCTCGGCAAGACCGGCCTCAAGGTCTCGCGCATCTGCCTCGGCTGCATGTCCTACGGCGACCCGAGCGACCAGAACCGCACCTGGGTGCTGCGCGACGAAGAGAGCCGCCCGTTCTTCAAGCAGGCGCTCGACGCCGGCATCAATTTCTTCGACACCGCCAATGTCTACTCCAACGGCATCAGCGAAGAGATCACCGGCCGCGCGCTGAGAGATTTCGCCAAGCGCGACGAAATCGTGCTCGCCACCAAGGTGCACGGGCAAATGCGCGGCGATCCCAACGGCAAGGGCTTGTCGCGCAAGGCCATCCTCAGCGAGATCGATCATTCGCTGAAGCGGCTGCAGACCGACTATGTCGACCTCTACCAGATCCATCGCTGGGACTACGAAGTCCCTATCGAGGAAACGTTGGAAGCCCTCAACGACGTCGTCCGCGCCGGCAAAGCCCGCTATATCGGCGCTTCATCCATGTATGCATGGCAATTCATGCAGGCGCTGGCGGTCCAGAAGGCCAATGGCTGGGCGCGCTTCGTCTCGATGCAGAACCACTACAATCTGCTTTATCGCGAGGAAGAGCGCGAAATGCTGCCGCTGTGCCGCGATCAGGGCATCGGCGTTATCCCTTGGAGCCCGCTCGCGCGCGGCCGGCTCGCCCGGCCCGCCGACAGCGGCGCCACCAAGAGGAGCGAAAGCGACCGCTTCGGGCGCCTGCTCTACAAGCGCACCGAAGAAGCCGACCGCGCCATCATCGACGCCGTCGGCGCGATCGCCGCGAAGCGCGGCGTCCCGCGCGCGCAAGTCGCGCTCGCCTGGATGCTCTCCAAGCCTGGCATCACTGCCCCGATCGTCGGCGCCACCAAGCCTGAGCATCTGAGCGATGCGGTCGCCGCAACAGCCGTGAGCCTCAGCTCAGATGAAGTGTCAGCATTGGAAGAGCACTACATCCCGCACCAAGTCGCGGGGTTCATCTAAATACCGGGACCGCCGGCGCCCTCGCCGGCCAACGCCGGTGCATGCCGGCGAGGGCGCCGGCGGTCCCGGTATGAAAAAAGCCCCGGCGTGAGCCGGGGCTTGAGTTTCAATAGGGAGGAAACGCCCGAAAGGGCGGTCGCGGGTCGCGAAACACCGCAACGCAACAAAGCTAGTGTGCAGCGCACAAAGCCGCAAGTTCACGTCCGCGTAACCTGCCTTTCGCATCAATCAACTAAATGATTTTTCAATATTTTATTTCATCGCCATGCCATTTTGCAGGTGCACACATGCGGCGATGCCCCAGCCGCAAGCCATAAATCCCCGCTCTGCCCGTTGCTGCGCCGTCATCCACAAGGCAGAAGGCGCGGCCCCCTCCCCTGAAGGACCCAATGGCCGAGCGCCTGCGCAACCTGGCGATCATCGCCCACGTCGACCACGGCAAGACCACCCTGGTGGACCAGATGCTGGCCCAGGGCGGGGCTTTCCGCGCCAACGAAGCGCACGCTGAGCGCGCCATGGATTCCAATCCGCAGGAGCGCGAGCGCGGCATCACCATCCTCGCCAAATGCACCTCGATCCATTGGGCGAGCAGCGGCCAAGATTATCGGCTCAATATCGTCGACACCCCCGGTCACGCCGATTTCGGCGGCGAAGTCGAACGCATTCTCGGCATGGTCGATAGCTGCGTGCTCTTGGTCGACGCCGCCGAAGGCCCGATGCCGCAAACCAAGTTCGTGCTGTCGAAAGCGCTGGCGCGCGGCCTCAAGCCGATCGTGGTGCTCAACAAGGTCGATCGCCCCAACGCCGATCCCGACCAGGCGCTCTCCGACATCTTCGACATGTTCCTGGCGCTGGGCGCCAGCGACGAGCAAGCCGATTTCCCCATCCTCTACGCCTCCGGCAAGGAAGGCTGGGCGATCAAGCAATTGAGCGACGAGCACAAGGACCTCGCGCCGCTGTTCGACCTCATCGTCGCGCACACGCCGGAGCCGAAGCCGGTGGCGCATCGCGACGAGCCGTTCGCCATGCTGGTCACCATGCTCGACGCCGACAACTTCCTTGGCCGCGTGTTGACCGGCCGCATCGAGTCCGGCCGCGTCAATGTCGGGGCCACCGTCAAATCCATCACTCGCGACGGCCGCGAAATCGAGCGCGGACGCTTGACCAAACTGCTCGCCTATCGCGGGCTGAAGCGCATTCCAGTCGAAACCGCCGAAGCCGGCGACATCGTCGCTATCGCCGGCCTGGTCGAGACCAGCGTTTCCGACACGATTGGCGCAGTCGATCTCGCGCAAGCCATTCCCGCCCCGCCGATCGATCCGCCGACCCTCTCCATCACTGTCTCGATCAACGACTCTCCGCTCGCCGGGCGCGCCGGCGACAAAGTGCAAAGCCGCGTCATCCGCGAGCGGCTTATGCGCGAGGCCGAATCCAACGTCGCCATCCGCATCAGCGAGACCGCCAATCGCGACGCGTTCGAAGTCGCCGGCCGCGGCGAGTTGCAGCTCGGCGTGCTGATTGAAACCATGCGCCGCGAAGGCTTCGAGGTGTCGATCTCGCGCCCGAAA
>JAFEDV010000101.1 GCA_018241475.1 Pseudomonadota bacterium
AAGGCCAATGCGCAGATGATCCGTCGCATGCGTCCACTCCGGCGCCAATTCTAGCCGCCCCATCGTCGCCGTCGAGAGAGCGCCTCAGTTTGCCGGTGTGTTTTCGGCGGCGAGGTCCGTCTCGAACGCACGCCAAGCGTCTTCGGCGGCCTGCTCGGTCGCGCCGCCTTGCGGGCCGGTGAAACGCATCAAATAGACCCAGCCGTCGACCACCGCGACGGACGTGCGCGAGTAGAAGCCGCCGGATTGCCGCATGAAATTCGCAATGATGAACGACTGCGTGCGGCTCTCGATCGGCTCGAGCGGGTCGCGCGGCGCGACCGAGTTGTATTCCCGCGCTTGCGGGCTGACCTGGGTGATCTCGTATACGCTCTCCGCAAGAGCATCGTCGACAGAGATCGCTTGTGGGTAGCGTGTTGCATAGAAGGTGGCTGCGGCGCCCGCTATATTCACACCGCACGAAACATCGTCTCCGCGCGTGGGACCCCCATCCCGCTCGGAATAGATCTGGATGTGCACAGTCTCGCCGGGGCGGAAATGACAGGCCAATCGGCTGCGGTTGTTGCGGATTGCCACCCGGTCCGCATCCACAGTCGCCGTGAAGAGGTCTGAAGCGTGCGCCTGCTCGATGATTGCGCGCGCTGTCGTCATCGGATCGGCGGCGCCTTGAGCGGACGCTGCAGCCGCGCTGACAAATAAGAGCATCAAGCCGGTAAGGATCGCGCGCATTATCCTCCCCTTAGTTCGTTCCGCCCCGCGCCTCGCGCCGCGCCAAGAACGCCAGGCGCTCGAACAGCATCACGTCCGCTTCATTCTTCAGAAGCGCGCCCGCGAGCGGCGGGATGAGCTTCGAGGGATCGCGCTGCTTCAGCGTTTCCGGATCGACGTCATCGGTCATCAAGAGCTTCAGCCAATCGAGCAGCTCGCTCGTGCTCGGCTTCTTCTTCAGGCCCGGGACCTTGCGCATGTCGTAGAAGATCTTCAGCGCCTCGTTGACCAGCCGTTGCTTGATGCCCGGGTAGTGCGCGTCGATGATCGATTGCATCGTCGCCTCGTCTGGAAAGCGGATGTAGTGGAAGAAGCAGCGGCGCAGGAAGGCGTCGGGCAATTCCTTCTCGTTGTTCGAGGTGATCATCACGATCGGGCGCTGCGCGGCCTTCACGGTGCGATTTAGCTCGTAGACGTAGAATTCCATGCGATCGAGCTCTTGCAGCAGATCGTTTGGGAATTCGATGTCGGCCTTGTCGATCTCGTCGATCAGCAGCACCGGGCGCGCCGGGCTTTCGAACGCGTCCCACATCTTGCCGCGCTTGATGTAGTTCTCGATGTCGGTGGCGCGGGCGTCTCCAAGCTGGCTGTCGCGGAGGCGCATGACTGCGTCATACTCGTAGAGACCCTGGACGGCCTTCGTCGTCGACTTGATGTGCCACTCGATCAGCGGCGCGCCCAGCGCCTTGGCGACCTCGATGGCCAGCATGGTCTTGCCGGTGCCCGGCTCGCCCTTGATCAGCAGCGGCCGTTCGAGGGCGATCGAGGCGTTGACGGCGACCTTGAGGTCTTCCGTTGCGACATAGTCCTTGGTGCCTTCAAACCGCATCGGCGCTCCTGATGTTGCGCTTCAGCAATAAGACCCGCGGCCTGCCGAGCGCAAGCGCGCGCAATATCTCGTTAACCTCGAGGGCAGAGTCTCGGGCAGTTGACTCCCAGAAGCGGGAGGAGGGCTCATGCCTCTGAAGTTGTCGTTGCGGCCGGGCGAGAAGTTCGTCGTCAACGGCGCCGTCGTCCAAAATGGCGACCGCCGTGCGGCGCTTGTCCTGCAGAACAAGGCCTCCGTATTGCGTGAGAAGGACATCATGCAGCCGGAGGAGGCCGATACCCCGGCCAAGCGCGTCTACTTTCCGATCATGCTCATGTATCTCGATATGATGGGCCGGGAGAAGGCGTACGCCGAGTTCGCGACGCGGCTGAGCGAGTTCATGGGCGCCATCCGTGACGCGTCGATCCTGGCTGAATGCATCGGCGTTTCCAAAGAAGTAATGGCCGGCGAATACTACCGGGCATTGATGCGCTGCCGCAGACTCATTTCGTACGAGGCGGAGCGCTTGGGATTGGGGCATGTCGATCAAAGCCTACCAGCGCGCGGCCACGCAGGCTGATAATCCGCGCGAGCTTGAGTACCGGGCGTTTGGGCAGGTCACCGCCGGGCTGGTGCGCGTCAAGGAAACCGCATCCGCAACGACCGTGATCGCTGAGGCGTTGGATGCGAACCGCCGGCTCTGGAACGTCCTGAGCGCGGATTGCTCGACGCCTGAAAATCAGTTGCCGTCGCCGCTGCGGGCGCAGATCGTGTCGCTCGCGCTTTGGGTGTCGCGATATTCGAGCGAAGTGCTGCGTGACGGTGCCGACATCGACCCGTTGATCCATATCAATCGCACGATGATGGAAGGTCTGGCCGCGCACTGATGGCGCCCGGCAAATCTTGCCGAGGCGGCGTGCATCCGCAAAAGTTTGGCCGCCGACGTTATTTGAAACGCGAAATTAACCAGCAATCCGCGAGAACACCTGCAAGCTGCGGTGGAAGTCCACTGGGCTCTTGAGGAAATGGGCAAAACGCCCAACCGGTCAAAACGGCCGGACAACATCGTCCAGAAGGACCAACGTCAATGGCTAGCGTCAACACGAATTACAGCGCGCTCGTCGCGCTTCAAAGCCTCAACGCCACCCAAAAACAACTCGCAGACGTCCAGAACCACATCAATACGGGCCTCAAGGTTTCGTCCGCCAAGGACAACGGCGCCGTGTTCGCGATCGCCGAGGGCCAGCGCGCTCGCGTTTCCTCGCTCGGCGCCGTGCAAGACGGCATCGATCGCGCGACCTCGACCATTGACGTCGCCCTGTCAGCCGGGCAGGCGATCGGCGACATCCTGAAGCAATTGAAGAGCCAAGCGGTCGCGGCGGAAGCCACCGACCTCAACCAAGATCAGCGCGACGCGCTGCAAGCGAACTTCGCGGCTCTGCGCAGCCAGATCGACCAGATCGCCAACGCCGCGACCTTCAACGGCGCCAACCTGGTGAACGGATCGAACCTGACCGGCACGGCGAACGCGTTCAGCGTGCTGACCAGCGACACGACGACGGCTGTGCCATACACCTTGTCGGGCGGCGCGCTCACCG
>JAFEDV010000102.1 GCA_018241475.1 Pseudomonadota bacterium
AGCGCGACAATGCGCTGGCGCAAGCGCTGAAGGGTTTTTTTCCGAAGCGTAAATCCGCCGCCTGACCCTCGCTTTCCAGAACGAAAGCGGGCAAGAGGGCGGCATGGATGCTCAAGTTTCGGTGCGCGAATGCGTTGGCGCGGCGCTTCGGTTTGTTCGCAAACATTGGCGGCGGATCGCGATTGCGGCGGTGATCGGCGCCGGGCTAACGGCGGCTTTGACCGCCGTCAGCCTGAGTTCGCCGCTATTCGCACTGTTCGTTGATGTCGCCAACTGGCTCGTCCAATCGTTTGTGTTCGCGGTTTTCGTGAAAGCCGAGCTCGGCGACAAGGACCGTTTCCGGGCCGCCGATGGCTTGCGCATGTTCGGCGCGATGACGGTCATCGGCTTCTTCCTCTTCCTGGTCTTCTTCGTGTTGATGATCCCTGGCGCAGTCGTGCTGGTGGCGGGGCCGATGGCGCCGTACGTCGCCGACATGCAGGCGGCCGGACAGGATCAGGCGGCGATGATGCGTGTCATGATGCGCTTTGCACAGGAGAATCCGGCGCCGTTGCTCGCCTTCTTCGCGTTCTACGGAATTCTCTGGTTCCTGCTCACGTCGCGGCTCTATCTGGTTGCGCCCGCGACCATGGAGGCCAAACGGGTGCTCACGTTCGACACTTGGCGATGGACGCGCGGCATGACGCTGAAGATCGCCGGCGCGCGCATCATGCTGCTTGTGCCGGCGTTCATTCTGATGGCGGCGCTTACCTATCTTGCGGCGCGCAGCGTCGGCATCGATCCGACATCGGCGACGCAACGCCCGTCCTTGCCGATCTTTGCGAGCTACATCCTTATGGATCGCATCGTGTTCTTCGCGGCATATCTTGCGCTCGAAGCAGGACTTTCGACGGCGCTCTATCGCGCGCTGAAGCCGGCAGCGTCGAAATGAGCGAGGGCTGAGAGAAATAGCGCAGGCCGCGCAACCGGACCGCCCGCTTCGAACCAGCACTTTGTCGCTATCATGTTCGTATTGTCGCGGAAGTTGTGAGGACCGGGCGTTGTCGCGAACACAAAAGCAACGCAGGCCGATAGTACGCCGCTGCTGCGCAGATTGCGCCGTGACAGGACCGCGTCCGGTGAGCGACTGAACACAGAGGCTGGCGAAGCGTAAATGCGCTTTGCGGCGTCGCGAGCGGTCAGCTCAGCTGCTACCTGGGTGTAGGCATATGGTATCGCATTCGTGCGAAGCCATCGAGCGCAGTGGGTTGGTCGAATATTCGGTCGTCGCAACCCAATCCTACGTGCACATCGTCGTGCCAGAAGCGGCTGCGCAGAGGTGACTCACACACCCCAGGCTGAAGAAATCTTCGCAGCTCCAGGGACGCAGGCATGATTTGCGGCCGCTGTCGTTGTGGAGCTTGCCGCC
>JAFEDV010000103.1 GCA_018241475.1 Pseudomonadota bacterium
CACGGGCGGTGTTGACGATATACGCGTGCGGCTTCATGAGCGCGAGCCGGCGCGCGGAGAGCAAATGATAGGTGGCCGGCGTGTGCGGGCAATTCACCGAGACGATAGCCATCCGCGACAGCATCTGATCGAGGCTGTCCCAATAGGTCGCCGCCAGCTCCTGTTCGATGTGCGGCGCCACTTTGCGGCGGTTATGGTAGTGTATCTGCAGCCCGAACGCCTTCGCGCGGCGCGCCACCGCCTGGCCGATGCGGCCCATGCCGATGATGCCGAGCCGCTTGCCCCAAATGCGCCGTCCCAGCATCCAGGTCGGGCTCCAGCCGACGAACTTGTCGCTCTCGATGATCTTCACGCCTTCGACGATGCGGCGCGGCACCGCCAGGATGAGCGCCATGGTCATGTCCGCGGTGTCTTCGGTCAAAACACCTGGTGTATTCGTCACCGTGATGCCGCGCTGCACGGCGGTTTGCACGTCGATATTGTCGACGCCGGCGCCAAACTGCGCGATCAGCCGGAGCTGATCTCCAGCGCGCGAGAGCAGGCGACCATCGACGCGGTCCGTCACCGTCGGCACCAGCACCTCGGCCCGCGCGACCGCCGCCGCGAGGTCTTCCGTCGAGAACGGCTTGTCGTCATGGTTAAGCTCAGCGTCGAAAAGTTCACGCATGCGCGTTTCCACCGCATCGGGGAGCCTGCGTGTGACGATCACCTTGAGTTTCTTCGACGCCATAAATCCTGCTTAAACCACGCTGCGCTGCAGCGAAAGCCGCCGAAAGGCGGATCGTTAAACCGGCCTTCACGACAAGGGGCGATTATCGTCGCGCCCTCCCATTCTACGTGGAGGGATCAGCGTTGGGTTGGTTGCATGCGCCGTCGGTCTCTCGCCGCGTTCACCGCGGTTTCCATTCTCGTTTGCGCGACCAGTGCGGGCGCTGCCGCGCCAGCCATCGGGCCGGATTCCAACCTGCCCGTTCCGCGCTTCGTCAGCTTGCGGACGGCGGGCGCCAACGGCCGCCACGGCCCCAGCGTCGAGAACCGCGTCGACTGGATCTATCAGCGCGTTGGCCTGCCGCTCGAAGTTACCGCCGAGAGCGGCCCCTGGCGGCGCGTGCGTGATCCCGACGGCGCCCAGACCTGGATGCACGCGCAGAACCTCGACACGCGCCGCACCGCGTACGTGGAGCGTTCGACAACGCTTCGGCAGCTCGGCCACGACGACGCGCGTCCGGTCGCCTATCTGGCGCCGGGCGTCATCGGCTCCCTGACCGGCTGCCAGGGCGACTGGCGTCGCATCGCGGTCGGCGGCCGTGTCGGTTGGGTCAAGGCCTCCGACCTCTGGGGCGCCGCGAGCTGCGACGGTCTCTGAGGCTTCAAGACCTTGCTTTCGCGACGCTTCTCGGCTCACGCATGCGCCTCGCCTTGCCCGCCGCTGGCGGCTTCTATAAGCCCTGCCTATCTCCCACCCAGCCGAGAGACGCATGGCTATCGAGAAGCCGCCATCCCTTTCTTATGAAGACCTGATCGCTTCCGGCGAAGGCCGCCTGCATGGGCCTGGCAATGCGCAATTGCCGCTGCCGCCGATGCTGATGTTCGACCGCATCACCCACATCTCCGATACCGGCGGCGCGCATGGAAAGGGTCATGTCGTCGCCGAGTTCGACGTGCGCCCCGATCGCTGGTTCTTCGAATGCCACTTCCGCGGCGATCCAGTTATGCCGGGCTGCTTGGGGCTCGACGCCATGTGGCAGCTGACGGGCTTCTTCATGGCGTGGTCCGGATCGCCGGGCCGCGGGCGCGCGCTGGGCGTGGGCGAAGTGGAATTCCGCGGCCAGATCACGCCGGACACCAGAGTGGTCACCTATGAAATCGAGCCAAAACGCGTCATCCGTCGCCAACTGCACATGATCGTCGCCGACGGCGTCACCAAAGCCGATGGCGTCACCATCTATACGGCCAAGGATTTGAAGGTCGGCCTGTTCAGCCCTGAGCAGCTCGCCGCCCAGATGAAGTCGTAGGAGCACACCATGCGTCGCGTCGTCGTCACCGGAATGGGCATCGTCTCCTCGATCGGCAACAACACGCAGGAAGTGTTGGCGAGTTTGCGCGAAGCCAAGTCCGGCATTCGCAAGGCGCCGGAATATGCCGAGCGCGGTTTTCGCTGCCAAGTGCACGGCGAACCGCAGCTCAATCCCGAAGACGTCGTCGACAAGCGCGTGATGCGCTTCATGGGCGAAGGTTCCGGCTGGAACTACATCGCTATGGAACAAGCCATCACCGATAGCGGACTTTCGAAGGAGGAAGTCTCCAACGAGCGCACCGGCATCATCATGGGTTCGGGCGGCCCCTCCGCGCGCGCCATCGTGACAGCGGCGGATACGGCGCGGGAAAAAGGCGCCAAGCGGGTGGGCCCGTTCGCGGTGCCGAAGGCGATGAGCTCGACGGCGAGCGCCACGCTCGCCACACCGTTCGAAATTCGAGGCGTCAATTATTCGATCAGCTCGGCGTGCGCGACCAGTGCGCATTGCATCGGCAATTCCTACGAACACATCGCCTCCGGCCGTCAGGACATCATGTTCGCGGGCGGCAGCGAGGAATTGGATTGGACGCTGTCGGTGCTGTTCGACGCCATGGGCGCGATGTCGAGCAAGTACAATGACACGCCTGAGAAGGCATCGCGCGCCTACG
>JAFEDV010000104.1 GCA_018241475.1 Pseudomonadota bacterium
GACTGTGTTGACGCCTCGATTGGCAAGGTCCTCGCCGCTGAGAACCGTCGCCGAGAGCGGTGTCGTCTGCAAATTCTGCGTGCGCCGCTCGGCGGTGACCACGATTTCCTCGTCCCCGGACGATGTCGCAGATGCGTTGCTGTCCGGCGTCGTTTGCGCCGCAGCCGCGCCGCACCACCCCAGCGTCAGCACCGACGCGCTCAGCCACAGTGCGTTGATCCTCATCTTCTCCTCCCTGGCGCCCAATTCCGGCGAGCGCTCTGCGGCGCTTCCGATCAGAAGGTTCCCCCTGCTTTACCCGCCTGTCAATATTAATTCACGAGCGAGTGAATATCCTTGAGCGCTGAAGCCTTGTTGCTACGGGGCACGCCCGGCCAAAGATTGCGAATGTCCGTTTCCGGCGAGCGGTTGCTATGCTTCCAGCGCCAACAGCGCGAAGGTTGCGAGCCAATGTTCGCCCATATAGTCGCCGGCGACGTGCGGAAGGCTGGCGGCGATGTGGCGTTCGGCGGCGTCGCGAGCGACTGGCGCGACCGGATGATCGTCGCCCAACGCCCCGACGATCGAGCGCCAGCACCAGGCGCGCGAGAAGTTCAGACCATCCAGATGGGCGATCTTGCCATCGCCCCGGTCGCTGACGCGCGCGGGCGTGAACAAAGTCGCAGGCTGGCCGTCAGCGGCGCGCGGCACAAAGCGCTTAAACCAAGCGCGAAACGCATCGGGCGCGAGGAAGCGCCGCATGCATTCAGCTTCGATCAAGGTCGACGACAGGAAGTCGTCCTGGCTCGGCTCCCATGCCTGCGCATCGGCGTCGCCGCCGTACCAGGCCAGCGCCTTGCCCCGCAAGAGATCGAACAGCGCGGCATCGTTCTGCTCGGCATAGTCGGCCGCCATCCGCAGCGCGAAGGCCGTTGAGGAGTGGACGCCCGTACGCGTGGGGTAATCGGCGAGTGGCAGATAGGTGTTGAAGCGGGCGACGAAGGCGTCCGCCAGCGGTTGCAGCGAGAGCGCGGCGACCTTGCCGGCGCCTCCGCTATGCAGATTCAATTCCGCTTGCAGCGCCAACAGCCAGCCCCAGCCGTATGGCCGCTCGAAGCCGCGCGCGGTCGGGCGGGCGAGATAGGCGACCTCCGCGGCGACATTGTCCTCAGTAATGCGCTCGCCGAACAGGCTCGCAATCGCGCTTGCCGGTGCGAAATCGGGATAGCGCCGCAGCAGTCGCGCCAGCAGCCAATAGCCGTGCACGCACGAATGCCAATCATAACTGCCGAAAAAGATCGGATGTGCATCGCGCGGCCCGATGATGTCTTCCGGCCCCGCCATGGCGTGCTGCATGAAGTTTGGATATTCCCGGCTCACGTGCGCCAGCGCTAGCCCCGCGAATTTTTCGGCGATGGCGCGGGTGAGCGTGGTCATGACGGAAACGCCAGAACGCGCATCAGCAGGATATTGGCGATCAGGAGTGGAACGGCCGTTGGGATCTGGGCGCGGATGACGCCGTTCAAGGCCGCTTTGCGGTCGGGCAGTTCCAGCAAATTGGCGGGCACGACGTTGAAGTTGGCGGCCATCGGCGTCATCAGCGTGCCGCAGAAGCCGGCCAACATGCCTATGGCGCACACGCGCGCCGGGTCGCCGCCGAACTGATGCACGACGATGGGCAGGCCGACAGCGGCGGTCATGACCGGGAACGCCGCGAAGGCATTGCCCATGACGATGGTGAACAGCGCCATGCCCACGCAATAGGCGGCGACGGCCATCGTTCGCGTGTCGAGCGGCATGTACTGGCTGAACAAGTGGCCGACTTGCGCACCGACGCCTGCCGTCAGAAACACAGCCCCCAGCGAGGCCAGCATCTGTGGCAGGATCGCCGCCCAGCCCACTGCATCGATCAGACGCCGGCCTTCCTGCAACGGGGCGAGCAATGGCGGGCGCAGCCAAAGCACGGCGACGAGGACGGCGATCAGTGCGCCGAGCGCCAGAGAGATCAAGGTGGCCTGCGACGGGTCGATGAGCGATGGCCCCCACCCGGTTTGTTTCGCGATGAGGGTGCCGGCGAGCGCGACCGCCGGAATGATGAGCGCGGGAAGGAAGAGCAGATCGCCGCGCTTTATGGCGCTGTCGCGGCGTTCCTCGGAGCTCGTCGTTTCCGGCTTGCCCTGACCCAGACCGACGGCGCCTACCAGCGCCAGCGCCAGCGCCAATCCGCCGTTGGCGAGATCGCCAAGATAAGAGCCCGCCAGGAAGCTCAGCGCCAGCAGTCCCCAGAACAGGAAGTTGAACACGCGTCGCGCATTGCTCTTGTCCTGGATCGAGAGCGCCGCGACCGTCGCAAAGAAGAGGCCGCCCAGAAGATAGGCGTGCGCAAGCGTCAATGGCGGTGCTGCGAGCCCATTCATGGCGCTGTCTCCGCGGCGAGCGTTTGTTTCAGCCGCCGGTCCAGCAGCCACAGGCGCAGCGAATGTATGACCAGCGCGCAGATCGCCGTCGGAATGGCCCAGACGGAGAGATGGAGCGGCTCGACCACAATGTGATTCTGTTCGAGGAAGCCCTTGATCAGCAGAATTGACGCAATGGCGATGAAGATGTCTTCGCCGAAAAAGAGGGCGATATTGTCGACAGCCGCGGCGTTGGCGCGAATGAGGGCGCGCTCACGATCGGGCAAGGCGCCGAACTTCGCTTCTGCGGCGCCTTCGGCCATCGGAGCGATGAGCGGGCGCACCATCTGCGGATGGCCGCCCAGCGAGGTCAGCCCAAGCGCCGCCGTCACCTGGCGGACGATGAAATAGATGAAGAGCAGGCGGCCGACGGTCGCGGCCTTCACGCGGGCGATCACGATGCGCGCGCGTTCCTGCAGTCCGGCCCGCTCGAGCAAACCGATCGCCGCCAGAACAAGCCATACGACGCTGACATAGCGATTGTCGTTGAAGGCCTTGCCCAACTTCGCGAGCGTCGCGACGAAAGCCGCAGCCATGATTTCCGGCGTCACGCCTGGCGTCCATGCCGCCGCGAGCCCCGTCACCAGCGCTGCCGCCACGACCACCAGCAGCGGGTTGGCGCGCACGATGAACCCGAGCACGACCACTGCAATTCCAAGCAGAACAAGCATGCGCGCCCCTTACGCTTGGCCGTAGCCGCCGCCGCCCGGCGTTTCGATCACGAATACGTCGCCCGGCGCAAGCTCTGCCTTGGCGGTCGCGCCGAGGATTTCAACGCGGCCATCCGTTCGCTCGACACGATTGGCGCCGGGCTCGCCCGCGCAGCCGCCCTTCAATCCGAACGGCGCCGTTGCGCGCCGGTTGGCGAGAATTGCAGCCGTCATCTGCGCGCGGAAGCGCACGCGCCGCACCGTCCCGTCGCCGCCGCGATGCGCGCCGGCGCCTCCCGAACCGCGTCGCACGGAGAATTCCTCGACCAGGACAGGAAAGCGCGCTTCGAGGACTTCAGGGTCCGTGAGACGCGAATTGGTCATGTGTGTCTGCACAGCTGAGGCGCCGCAAAAGCTTTGACCGGCGCCTGCGCCGCCGCAGATGGTCTCATAATACTGGCGCGTGGCGTCGCCGAAGGTGAAGTTGTTCATGGTGCCTTGGCTCGCTGCGAGCTTGCCGAGCGCACCGTAGAGCGCATCGACCACCACCTGGCTTGTCTCGACGTTTCCGGCGACGACCGCAGCGCCGCGCCTGGGGTTCAGAAGCGACCCCTCCGGCACGATGATTTCGATTGGCTTGAGGCAGCCTTCATTCAACGGAATATTGTCCTCCACCAGCGTGCGGAAGACATAGAGCGTGGCCGCTCGCGTAATGGCGAGCGGCGCGTTGAAATTCCCTTCGCTTTGCGGCGACGTGCCGGTGAAATCGACGCGCACTGTGCGCTTGGCGCAATCGGGCGTGATCGTGACGCGCACGCACGCGCCGTTGTCCATGGGCGCTTCGAACGAGCCGGACGCGAGCTTGGCGATCACGCGTTTGATCTGCTCTTCGGCATTGTCTTGTACGTGGCCCATATATGCCGACACGCCGTCGCGCCCGTAATGCGCGACGAGCCTTCTCAGTTCGTCGGCGCCGCGAACGCAGGCGGCGATCTGCGCCTTCAGATCCGCGATGTTGCGGTCAATGTCGCGGGCGGGATGCTCGGTCGACGCAAGAAGCGTACGCGCCTCCGTTTCGCGCAGCCGGCCATCCTGCACGAGCAGGAAATTCTCGATCAACACACCCTCATCTTCGATCGTGTGTGAATCCGGCGGCATCGAGCCCGGGGTGACGCCGCCGATATCGGCGTGATGACCGCGCGCGGCGGTAAAGAAGGCGGGTTTACTTTCGCCGTCGAGGATTACCGGCGCGATTACCGTGATATCCGGCAGATGCGTGCCGCCGGCGTGCGGGGCGTTGAGCATAAAGATGTCGCCGCCGCGGATGGTATCGGCGCGCCGGCGGACGATCTCGCGCACGCTGTCGCTCATCGAGCCAAGGTGCACGGGAATATGCGGTGCGTTGGCGACGAGGCAGCCATCGGCGTCGAAGACCGCGCACGAGAAATCGAGCCGCTCCTTGATATTGACGGAGGAGGCGGTGGTCTGCAGCGCAAGGCCCATTTCCTCGGCTATGCTCATGAAGCGGTTGTTGAACACCTCAAGCATAATCGGGTCGGCGCGTGTGCCGACGGCGCTCCGCTGCAGCGGCGCGGCCCGCGTAAGGATAATGTCGCTCCGCTCGATCATGCACGCGCGCCAGCCTGCATCGATGAAGGTGGTGGCGCCTTGCTCCAGAATGAGCGCGGGACCGTCGGTGCTGAAGCCGGGAAGCTGCGCGGCGCGCTCGAATACAGGCGCACTGTGGCTGAGGCCGCCAGATCGAAGTGAAACGCGATTATGAAGCGGGGCCTCGCCGGTCGGCGCCGGCGTCGGCTGGCGAGGACGCAAGCGGTCCATATTGTCCGGGCTTTGAACTGCCTCCGCGGAGAGTGAGGCAACGACTATGGCCCGTGCGGGATCGACGAAGCCAAAGCGCTTGCGGTGCTCGGCCTCGAATGCGCCGGCCAGATCGGGAGTGTCGAACGCGATCGGCAGCGAGGAATCGGCGCCGGCATATTTGAGATTGACGGTGACGATGGTCGTCACGTCACCCTGGAGCGCGTCGGCGGCGCGCGCGCAAAGCGTGGACACACGCGCCTCCAGATCGTCGACATCCGCAAGCTTCTGCTCCACCGTCTCTTCCGCAACATTGCGCACAACCGCTAGCCCCATGCCCCACGCGCTCAGCACGCCGGCGAGCGGGTGGAGCAGGATCGTCTCAAGGCCCACGGCATCCGCCACAGCGCAGGCGTGCTGGCCGCCGGCGCCGCCGAATGCGACGAGCGCATAACCCGTGGGATCGTAGCCGCGCTCGATCGAAATCTTCTTGATCGCGGCAGCCATGTTCTCGTTGGCGATGCGCAGGAAGCCCTCGGCGGCTTCCTCTGGCGCGATCGCGTGGGCGGTCTTGGCTTCGATCTCTGCGCAAAGCTCCGCGAACTTCGCAACGACCACATCGCGATCGAGCGGCTGATCGGCATTCGGCCCGAAGATCGCCGGGAAGAATTCAGGTCGCACCCGCCCAAGCAGGACGTTGCAATCGGTGATCGTCAGCGGTCCGCCGCGACGATAGCAGGCGGGGCCAGGGTCGGCGCCGGCGCTGCGCGGACCAACGCGCAGCCGCATGCCATCGAAGCAGCAGATCGAGCCGCCGCCAGCCGCCACGGTGTGAACCTGCAGCATTGGCGCCGAAAGCCGCACGCCTCCGACCACGGTTTCGTTGGTCCGCTCGAAGGCGCCGGCGTAGTGCGAGACGTCGGTTGATGTGCCGCCCATGTCGAAGCCCAGCGCATTCTGAAAGCCCGCACGCTTTGCCGCGGCCGCCATCCCGACGACGCCGCCGGCGGGGCCGGACAGCACCGCGTCGCGCCCGCGAAAAGCGTTGGCGTACGACAGCCCGCCATTGGACTGCATGAAGAGGATGTCGCCGTTGCCGTGGACGCCGCGCGCGAAACCATCCACATAGGCGCGGAGCACCGGGGAAAGATAGGCGTCGGCAACCGTTGTGTCCGCGCGCGGCACGAACTTGATCAAGCCGCTGATCTCGTGACTCACACTGATCTGGGTGAAGCCGATCGCGCGGGCGATTGCCGCGAGCTTCCGCTCGTGGGCGGGATAGGCCCAACCATGCAGACACGCCACAGCCACGGCGCGAAAGCCGTCGTCGTAGGCGCGTCGCAGCTCCGCTTGGGCGTGCGCTTCGTCCAGCGGCGCCAGCACCTTGCCTTCCGCCGTTACGCGCTCGTGCGCTTCGATCACGCGTTTGTGGAGAAGGTTCGGCTTGACGATGTTGAGCGCGAAGATGTCTGGCCGCGCCTGGGCGCCGATTTCCAGGGCGTCCGCGAAGCCCTGCGTCACCACGAGCGCGACGTCCGCGCCCTTACGTTCCAACAGCGCGTTGGTGGCGACGGTAGTGCCCAACCGCACCGCCGCGATCGCGTCGGCGGCCGCGCCGTGCTCGGCCAGAATCGTGCGGATCGCCTCGAGTGCGGCGTCCGAGTAGCGCTCGGGATTGGCCGACAAGAGCTTGCGCACGATCTCCGCGCCGTCCGGCGCACGCGCGACCACGTCGGTGAAAGTCCCGCCTCGGTCGATCCAGAAGTGCCAGCCGTCCTTCATGCGGGCCAGACCATTGCCAGCGCAGCCCGCGCAATCAAGCGCTTATGACCTGCCGGAGCGCTTGCACCGGCCGCGCGGCGGGCTAGGTTGCGCTCTCCTGAGGAGCGTCCTTTGAAGCCGACCGACATCAAGAACCCGGACTACTTCCACAAGGTCGTCGATTGCCAATGGGCGTGCCCCTCACATACGCCGGTGCCGGAGTACATCCGCTTGATCGCGGCGCAACGCTACACCGACGCGTTCATGGTCAACTGGAAGTCGAACGTGTTTCCGGGAATTCTCGGGCGCACCTGCGACCGGCCATGTGAGCCAGCCTGCCGTCGCGGACGCGTCGAGGAATCGATGGCAAAGCCCGAGCCGGTGGCGATTTGCCGCTTGAAGCGCGTTGCCGCCGACCACAAGGACGCCGATGTCACCGAACTGCTACCGCCTTTGGCGGGAAAAAAGAACGGCAAGCGCGTCGCTTGCATCGGCGCCGGGCCGGCCTCGCTCACTGTAGCCCGCGACCTGCTGCCGCTTGGCTATGAAGTTCATATTTTTGACGGCGACCCAAGAGCGGGCGGCATGATCCGCACGCAGATTCCGCGGTTCCGGCTGCCGGAGAGCGTAATCGATGAGGAAGTCGGCTACATCCTGCGCTACGAGCCGGTGACGCATTTCGGTCAGCGCGTCGAGTCGCTGAAGGCGCTGCTGGAAGAAGGTTGGGACGCGGTGTTCGTCGGCTCCGGCGCGCCGCGCGGGCGCGACCTGCAACTGCCGGGGCAACAGGAAGCCGCCGCCAATGTCCATATCGGCATCGACTGGCTCTCGAATGTGTCCTTCGATCACATCCATTCCATCGGCAAGCGCGTCATCGTGCTCGGCGGCGGCAACACTGCGATGGATTGCTGCCGCACCTCGCGCCGTCTCGGCGGCGAGGACGTGAAGGTAATCGTCCGCTCCGGCTTCGATGAGATGAAAGCCTCGCCCTGGGAAAAGGAGGACGCGATGCACGAAGGCATCCCGATCCTCAATTTTCTCAACCCCAAGGAAATCACCCATAGTCGCGGCAAGCTCACGGGCGTGCTGTTTGCGAAAATGCACTGGGTCGAAGAAGGCGGGAAGCGGAAGCTCGTCTCCACCGGCGAACCCGATGTGCATTATGAGTGCGACGACGTGCTGATGGCCGTCGGTCAGGAAAACGCCTTCCCGTGGATTGAGCGCGACATCGGCATGACCTTCGACAAGTGGGACATGCCGGTGGTCGATCCGATCACCATGCAATCGTCGATCCCAACCGTATTTTTTGGCGGCGACGCAGCGTTCGGGCCCAAGAATATCATTTGGGCGGTCGCACACGGCCACGATGCGGCGGTGTCAATCGACCTGATGCTCTCGGGCCGGGACGTGCGCCAGCGTCCGCCCCCCGGCGTTTCGATGATGTCCATGAAGATGGGCATTCACGAATGGAGTTACGACAACGACGTCACCAACGATCGCCGCTACAAAGTCCCGCAGCTCGATCCGGCGCTGACCTTGAAGAACGTAAAGCTCGAAGTCGAGAAGGGCTTTGATCTCCCCACCGGCTACAAGGAGGCTCGCCGCTGCCTCAACTGCGATGTCCAGACCGTGTTCCACGCCGAGCTTTGCATTGAGTGCGATGCCTGCGTCGATATCTGCCCCATGGACTGCATCACCTTCACACAAAACGGCGAAGAGACGGAGCTTCGTGAGCGCATGAACGCGCCGGCGAAGAACCTAGCGCAGGACATCTATATCCAGGATGGCCTCAAGACGGGCCGCATCATGGCCAAGGACGAGGACGTCTGCCTCCATTGCGGCCTGTGCGCCGAGCGGTGCCCGACCGGCGCATGGGACATGCAGCATTTCTATCTTGAGATGACGCACGCCGGCTGTGGCCCCGGCGCCAGGGCCAAAACCCCACAACTGGCCTGAAAATCCTGCATTGCACGACGGTAACGGGGAACCAGCCGCCGGTTTTGTTACTTTAGGTCACGCCGCCCATGAACTGGGGTTGCGGCCCGATGCGCCGGTTTGCGCTGAATGACCTGCGAAACGCCGGTCGGCGCTTCGCCAACAAGACGGCCCATGCGCGTTCGCTTCGAGCGTGCGTCCGCCGCGGCATTCATCCTTTGCAAAGGGACAGATTATGAAAGCTTCATTCTATCTCGCATTGGCGGCGTCACTCGCCTTGAGCCAAGTCGCCGTCTCGGCGGCTTCGGCGGAAACCGCGGCCACGCATTTCCGTTCGGCGCCGGCGCAGACATTCTCGCGCGCCGACCTCGAACGCTACGGTCTGACCAGCGAACAAATCGCTCGAGGAGAAGCGCTGCAGCGTCAGGGTTATCACGTGCAGGTCATGACCCAGGAAGAGGCGCAACGGGTCTACGGCGGACAGATGTCGACCAATACATGGATCATCATCGGCGTCGTGGCGTTGATCGTTATCGCGGTGGCAGTGTCGTCCCACAACTGATGCGACACGAACTGCGGTTTCTGTTGTTGGCGCTCTGCCTCGGCGGATGCGCCACCCGTCCCACGTCGACGATCGACGCATTCGCTCAGAATAGCGCCAACAACAGTTTCGAGGTCTTGCATCGCTCCTTCCGGCCGGATGGATTGGTCTTGCCGGTCGTGCATGATCGGCAGCAGGAGCCGCAGTCGTGTGGCGCCAACGCCCTGGCGAGCGTCGTGAACTACTGGCGCGGCGCTCAGGCGGTCAGTGGCCAGGCGATCTACACTTCAACGCCGCCCTCCGATCGGCGGGGCTACAACCTCAATGAACTCGTCGAACTTGCACGCAGCCATGGTCTGCTCGCCAGTGCCGTCCGCCTCGACAGGAACGGCATCGTCCGGGAACTTGAAAATGGCCGTCCCGTACTCGTGCCTGTGCTCGTGCCCGCGGTATTCGTGGCAAGCCGTTCGGCGCCGGGTGAGGACGCGCCGGTGGTCGGCCTTGTCGCGAGGAACGTCGTCGGTCGCGTAGGGTGGGTTCAGGAGCACGCCAATCTAGGCATGGTGAGCCACTACCTGGTCGTGGCGGGCTATGACGCCCACCGATTCGTGGTGGTTGACCCCGTGCGCGGCTATCGCACCATCACCTTCGATCGCTTCGAGCGGTACCGCCGCCCCTACGCGGACGCCGCCCTCGTTCTGAGCGGTTCGCGGCGGCCGCCGGGGGCTGGTCTCCCCGTTCGCGCTTCGAATTGAACCAACGGTGATCTTCCGGCGTGACAGCGGGCTTCATTTGAGTATGCGAAGCCGGTAAGACGGCTGGCCCCGGGCAGTGAAGCCCTGAGGCACAGGAAGGCCAAACACCGCTGATGTCGAAGCCGCTGACCGCCACGAACGATTTCGTCGTCAGGTTCGCCAATGTGAACGGCTCCGGGTCGGCGAGCGCGAACGGCCTGTTCGCCAAGGTCATCCTGCGGATGGGCGTGCCGGTCGGCGCACGCAACATCTTTCCCTCGAACATCCAGGGTTTGCCGACTTGGTACGTCGTCCGCGTCAGCGAGGCCGGCTGGCTCGGGCGCAGGGGCGGCGTCGACCTCTGTGTCGCGATGAACCCGCAGACCTGGGACGCCGATGTGAAGGAGATCGAGCCCGGCGGGTATCTGTTGTACGATTCCTCGAAGCCTCTGCCTGCCAGCAAGTTTCGCGACGACATCACCATTATCGGCGCTCCGCTCACCGAGTTGATCGCAGCCGAATTCTCCGATCCGCGCCAGCGGCAGCTGTTCAAGAATATCTGCTATGTCGGCGTATTGGCGCAATTGCTCGGCATCGAGCCGGACGCGGTGAAGCAACTGTTGACCGAGGAGTTCAAGGGCAAGGAGAAGCTCATCGCCGCCAATTTCAAGGCGTTCGAGCTTGGCCGCTCGTATGCCGAAAAGCACCTGGCGCCGATCGGCCTCAAAGTGAGGCGATCCGACAAGGTCGGCGACCGCATCTTCGTGGAAGGCAATGATGCGGCCGCGCTCGGCGCTGTCTACGGCGGCGCGACCTTCTGCGCCTGGTATCCGATAACGCCATCCACCTCGCTTGCAGAATCGTTCCAGAAATATTGCCGCCAGCTCCGCACCGACCCCGATGGCAAATCCCGCTACGCCATCGTGCAGGCCGAGGACGAAATTGCTTCCATCGGCATGGTGCTGGGCGCCGGCTGGGCCGGCTCGCGCGCCTTCACCTGCACGTCAGGCCCAGGCGTTTCGCTAATGAACGAATTCGTCGGTTTCTCGTACTACGCCGAGATTCCAGCGGTGATTTTCGACGTGCAGCGCGGCGGCCCTTCGACGGGGATGCCCACCCGCACGCAGCAATCCGATCTGCTCTCGGCGGCCTATGCCTCTCACGGCGACACCAAGCACCCAACGCTCTTTCCCGCGAATCCCACCGAGGCGTTCGAGTTCGGTGCGCAAGCCTTCGATCTGGCGGACTTTTTCCAGACAACGATCTTCGTCATGCTTGAACTCGACATCGGCATGCAGGAATGGCTGACCGAACCGTTCAAGTGGGAAGAGGGCCGCCAGCTCAATCGCGGCAAGGTCATCACCTACGAGGACCTGGAAGCCGGCAAGGAATTCGGCCGCTACCTCGACGTCGATGGCGATGCTGTGCCGTATCGCACCTACCCGGGCACGCATCCGACCAGGGGCTCTTATTTCACCCGTGGCTCGAGCCATGACCGCTACGCGCGCTACAGCGAAAAGGGCGAGGACTATACCGACGGCATGGTGCGTCTGTTGCGCAAGTGGGAGACGATGAAAGCCCACGTCCCAGCGCCCATACGCCGGGACGCCAAGCGCCGCACCCCCGACGCCGTGATCTATTTTGGCTCGACCGATCCGGCGATGGCCGAGGCGCTGGCGGCGCTGGAGAAGGACGGCGTTCATCTCGACGCGATGCGCATTCGCGCTTTCCCCTTCGCCGACGAGGTCTTCGAGTTCATCCGAGCGCACGAACAGGTCTTCGTCGTCGAGCAGAATCGCGACGCGCAGCTGAAGGCGCTGCTGGTGAACGAGGGCGGGGTGCATCCCGCGCGTCTGGTCTCCGTGCTGCATTTCGACGGCACGCCGATCACCGCGCGCTTCATCACACGCGCGATTGCCGACAAGCTCAAGAGCGGCCAAGCCTCCGCGATGCCGGAAAAGGCAAAATGACCGGCTTCGATGGGACTCATCACGGCGCTTGACTTGATATAGTATATACTATACTGAAAAAGTATATGAAGTACGGCGCGCTGAAATCGTACTTGGCGTCGCGCGCGCAGCGTCGCTTGCGGCTCTCATTCGACGACGTCGCTCGCATCGCGAAAGTCCGGCTTCCGGCGTCCGCGTTCGATCATCCCGCATGGTGGGCCAATGACTCAAAAAGCCATGTCCAGGCCAAGGCCTGGCTGGAGGCGGGATACAAGACGGAAAACGTCGACCTCGCCGCGCAGAGCGTCGAATTCGTGCGGGTGGATGCTGAGCGTCGTGGGGTGCGAGAAGCGCAACAGAATGAGTTTGAGCATGACGCGGGGGCCGCTGTGAAGAGACATCCGATGGCCGGCGCCCTCAAGGGCACGTTCAGCATCGCTCCAGGGTGGGATTTGACGCGCCCTGCACTTGATCCGGAAGAGCTTGCTGAGTGGGAGGCAAATCTCGATCGCAAGGCGGATATGATCGTGGAAGGATTACGGCACAGGAAATGAGGGCGCCATATCTGCTTGATACCTGCGCGGCGCTTTGGCTCGTCGCGGATGTTATGATTGCGCCCGCCGAAGCCGAACTGCTGAAGGCGTATGACGCAGGACTTCACACGTATGTATCGCCTATCACCGCATGGGAAGTGGGAAATTTAGCGAGAAAGGGCCGCTTTGCCTCGAGTCTCTCGCCCCAGCGCTGGTTTGAGCGGTTGATGAGCCTGCACAGCGCGGCTCTTGCAACCCTCTCACCCGAAGTACTGATCGCATCCACCGAGCTGCCCAACTTCCCGGCCAACGATCCCGTGGACCGCATCATTGCCGCCACTGCGCGCGAATACGGGTTTACGGTGGTGACGCGAGATGCAGCGTTGCTAGACTATGGCAAGCAGGGCTACCTAAACGTTCTGGAGTGTTAGCGGTCCCATGACCTATATCGCCAAACCTACGCTGCATCACCCGTCGCTGGAAAAGAACGCGCTCGGCTTCACGCGCCGCGATTATGAAGGGCGCATCTCCACGCTGTGCGCCGGCTGCGGCCACGACTCCATCAGCGCCTCCATCATCCAGGCCTGCTTCGAAATTGATCTGGCGCCGCACCGGCTCGCGAAATTCTCGGGAATCGGCTGCTCGTCGAAGACGCCGGACTATTTCGTCAGCCCCGCGCACGGCTTCAACGCCGTGCACGGCCGCATGCCTTCGGTGCTCACCGGCGCCAACATTGCCGCGAAGGACTTGATCTATCTCGGCGTCAGCGGCGATGGCGACAGCGCCTCGATCGGCCTCGGCCAGTTCGCTCACGCGGTTCGGCGCGGCGTGAACATGACCTACATCGTCGAAAACAACGGCGTGTATGGCCTTACCAAAGGTCAATTTTCGGCGACGTCCGACAGGGGCTCGAAAGCCAAGAAGGGCGCGGAAAACAAGGATTCGCCGATCGATCTTGTCATGCTCGCCTTGCAACTCGGAGCAACCTACGTCGGCCGCTCGTTCTCCGGCGACAAGAGTCAGCTCGTGCCGCTGATCAAGGGCGCGCTTTCACACAAGGGCACGGCGATCCTCGACGTGATCAGTCCGTGCGTGGCCTTCAACAATCACGTCGGGTCCACGAAGAGCTTCGACTACGTGCGCGAGCACAATGACGCCGTGAACCGCCTCGACGTCATCAGTCCGCGCGCGCCGATCCATGCCGACTATGCGCCGGGCGAACTCAAGGAGGTGCGCCAGCACGACGGCTCGATCCTGCGTCTGCGCAAGCTCGAAGAAGACTACGATTCAACCGATAGCCACGCCGCCATGAGCTATCTGAGCCGCAAGGCCGCCGAAGGTGAAATCGTCACGGGCCTCTTGTTCGTCGATGCGGAGGCGAGCGACTTGCACGATAGTCTCAATACCGTCGCAACGCCGCTCAATAAGTTGACGGATGCCGCGCTCACGCCGCCCGTCAGCGCGCTGGCGAAAATCAACGCGTCACTGCGCTGAATTCTTGCGTCAGCAGGCCCCAATTAGCTCACTCAGCAACGCATGCTCGCGCGCCGTGGCCTGGGGGTCGAAGCGCACGAGAAGATCGCCGGTGTCGGCGTCCTCGAAGGCGTGCGTGGCATTCTCGAAGTGGACGATTTCGATGGGGGCGCCGCTGTCGCGCAAGCGGCTGAGCGCGGCCCGCGGGCGGGTGTAGCCCACCACCATGTCGCGTCCGGCTGTTACGGCTACGCTCCGAGGCGCCATTCGCCACGCACGTCGGCCGGCGAAGCTGGTAGGACCGGCATAGGGATAGGCCAGGAAGGTACTGGTCAAGCCTACAAGGGGTTCGCCGTTGAGGTCGGTGAGTCCAGTAGCCCGGCGCATCTCTTCGCCGACCCGCAGCGAAAGCGCATCCATGATCGTCCAGGCGCCGTGACTCCATCCGGCCGCGACAATCCGAGTCGCGTCCGCCCAGTTCTGCTGACGCGCCCAGGCGATCGCGGCATATAAGTCACCCGCGCGTTCGCGCCCGCGCAGCCGCGCGCCGGTGCAGACGGTGGCGTATGCGGCGGCTCGGTTGATGGCGCGCGGCGCGAACGAATCCACCAGCACGGCCGCTGCGCCGGCCTCGACGGCTACGGCCGCTATATCGCGCAGAAACGGCCTCGGGCCGCCGCAGCCGTGCAGCATCAAGACGACGGGAAACCGTCCCTCGCCCTCTGGCTTGGTGACGTGCAAGTGTGGCGCGAGCCAATTCGCCCGCGCTTCGAGCGTGCGTGGGTCGGCGGAGAAGCTGAATTCGGTGCGCGGCTGGGCGTTCATGCATCAGTGCCGGAAGTGGCGCATGCCGGTGAACACCATGGCGAGCTCGGCGTCGTCGGCCGCCTTGATCACTTCATCGTCGCGGATGGAACCGCCCGGCTGAATGACCGCCGTCGAACCCGCCTGCGCGGCCTGCAGCAGGCCATCGGGGAAGGGAAAGAACGCGTCCGACGCGCACACCGAGCCCACCGTCATCGGATCGCTCCAACCGGCGGCGTGCGCCGCGTCTTCGGCCTTGAGCCGCGCAAGGCGAGCGGAATCCACCCGGCTCATTTGCCCTGCGCCGATGCCAGCCGTAGCCCCATCCTTCGCATAGACGATTGCATTCGATTTCACGTGCTTGGCCACACGGAACGCGAACAGCATGTCGCGAATTTGCGTTTCCGTCGGCTTTTTCTTGGTGACGATCTTCAAGTCCGCCGCCGTCACACGACCATTGTCGCGGCTTTGTGCGAGAAAGCCGCCGGAGACTGTCTTTATGCAGAGCCCCGGCGCTGCTGGATCAGGTAAGCCGCCCGCTATCAGCAGACGCAAATTCCTGCGCTTCTCGAACACGGCGATTGCATCTTCGTCCGCACCTGGAGCGATGACGACCTCGGTAAAGATATCGGTGATCGCTTCGGCCGCCGCCTTGTCCAGTTTCCGGTTCACCGCGATGACGCCGCCGTATGCTGAGGTGGGATCGCACGCCAGCGCACGCGTGTACGCTTCGATCAAGCTGCCGCCCAGCGCCACGCCGCACGGATTGGCGTGCTTGATGATCGCCACCGCCGCCGATTCCGCCGGATCGAACTCCGCCGCCAATTCGTAGGCCGCATCGGTGTCGTTCAGATTGTTGTAGCTCAGCTCCTTGCCCTGCAGCTGTCGCGCCGTCGAAACGCCGAAGCGATTTTCGCCGCTGGTGTAGAACGCCGCTTGCTGGTGGGGATTCTCGCCGTAGCGCAGGCTCTGCTTCAGCTTGCCGCCAATGGCGCGCCAAGTCGGGGCTTTGTCTTCCAACTGATCCGCAAACCAGCTCGAAATCGCCGCATCGTAGGCACCCGTGCGCGCGAACGCTTTCGCCGAGAGCCGCTTGCGCAGTGCCAAGGTCGTGCCGCCATGCGCCTTCGCTTCGGCCAGGATAGCGGCCATGTCGTCGGCGTCGGTCGCCACAGCGACGAAGCCGTAATTCTTCGCCGCCGCGCGGATCATCGCGGGGCCCCCGATGTCGATGTTTTCGATGCAGGTGTCGAAATCGGCGCCGCGCGCCACCGTCGCTTCGAACGGGTAGAGATTCACGTAGAGTACGTCGAAGGTGTCGATATTGTGCTCCTTCAGCGCCTTGGCATGGTCCTTGTCGTCCCGCAGCGCGAGCAGGCCGCCGTGCACTTTCGGGTGCAGCGTCTTCACGCGTCCATCCATCATTTCCGGGAATCCCGTGAGGCTGGAGACGTCCTCAACCGCCAGGCCCGCTTCGGCGATGGCTTTGTGCGTACCGCCGGTGGAGACCAATTTGGCGCCGAGCCCCGTCAGTGCTTTGGCATGATCAATCAGGCCGGTCTTGTCCGAGACCGAAATGAGGACGCGCTGGATGGGGAGGATGTCTGCCATGAGCATTGCTTGGGGATGAGTCGCGCCCCGGTCAATGCGGCGGGCTGGATTCAGGCCCGCGCCAGCGCCCAGCGAATGCGATTGGGCGGCGCCAGGCCGTGTCCCATCGGATCCGCCTCCCCGGTGAGCACGATTTGCAGGCTTTCCTGCGGAACGATGGCGCCGCCCCAATAGATCGAAGGCTCGATGGCGATTGCCGGCGCGTCGGTGCGAAGCCGCCAGTGCTGGCCGCCAGGCGTTTCGAGCAGCGCCATCTGGTGCTCGACCATGCGCGCACGCACGCTGGGATGCAGATGGAAGCGTGCGACAAAGGGGATCGGCTTCTTCGTGAGGACCCGCTTCTCGCGCACGGGCCGCATCAATTCGTCGATGCCGCGCAGGTTCTTGCCGCCATGATCGACGAACAGATAACGCCGATGCAGGAGCCCGAAGCGCTCACGAAAACCGTCATGGCGGCCCTGCACGGTGGTCCCGCTGTCGTCGGAGGAACGGCGCACATCGTCGAGGGCCGGCCCGATCAAGCGCGCCGGGCCCTTGCGCCGTGACTCCTCGAACGTCGCCGAAAGCGCATCATCCAGCACCAGCGTCGAATGCGCATTGGTGGCGCGCGCCGCCATGCGTCCGGCCGGCTCCAGTTCGCGCGCCGCGCCGACGTTGACGATCAGACGCTCGCTCTCGCTCGAAAGCTCGAACGCCAGCGCGCTCGCGTGCGCGCGTTCCGAGTAGGCGAGCGGCGGCGCGCCGCCAACATCGAATACCGCACGCAACGGTCCGGCTTCCAGGCGCTGGAAGCCGGAATGATTGCCGAACTGGAAATTTCGCACTTCGCCGCCCGCGCGCGCCAGCGCTGCAGCGATCGAAGCGGCGGAGCCTTCCGAGCCGCCGTGGAAGCAGGCCAAGCCGCCGTCGCCGAGCCGCAACATGCGCAACATGTTGGCGAGCTTTCCCATCGCGTCCTGAATCGGCTGCGGCGGTTCTGCGTATGCATCGCGTGCCGCTGCCAGATCGTAGAGCGCTTCCGCCAGCGCTTCAGGCGAGCGCGACAGATGCCCGCCATCCGGCAGGAATTGCTTCGCGCACGCCTCGATCAGCAGCTCTTCGCCCTGCGCCATCAGACGTTCGGCTTCCGGAAAGCCCGCCGCCCCGGCAAGCACTAGCGTCGCGCCCGCCTTGATCGCCCCCAGATGACGCTCGCCCAGTTCGCTTTGCGCCAGCATCAGCAGCCGCGCTTGCCGCGCCGCGGAGCGCATCAGCGCCTCGCGCCGCGCCGGATCGCCGCGCTCGAACGCGGCGCGTCCCCATGTCAGCCACGCAAACAAGCGTTCTGCCGTGAGTTCGCAATCCCACGCCAGATCGTCCCACTCGCCGAATTCCTCGACCCACAGCTCGACAAGGTCAGCCACGCGCAAGTCGGCCGACGGGCCGACAGCCGCTAGATCGATCAGCCATGAAAAGGCATGCAAACGCGCTGTGAAGTGGCGCGAAGGCTGCGTCGCCGCCCACGGATTGGCGTGTTCACCGGGAATCCGCTCCGCCGCGATGCGCCACACGCCGCGCCCAATCTCTCGCCCGCGCTCGCGGTCGCCGATGCGCGGATCGGCGCCATAGTTTGCGATGCGCTCGAAAGAAACATCGCCCAGCCGCATGCGATGAAACGGATTGGCGCGCCACGTATCGCTGGCGGGAGCTGGCCGTTGCGGCCGGCGGGGAGGGGAAACCGGCGCGTTGATCGACATCAGGCCGGACTTCTGAGCTTTCGGATATTGTCAGCGTACGCGGAAGGATCGCCGCCATACACAGCCGTACCCGCCACCAGCGCCGTCGCGCCCGCGGCGATCACGCGCGGTGCGGTCTTGGCGTTCAGGCCGCCATCGACCTCGAGGATAATGTCGCGGCCGATCGCGTCAATCTTCCTGCGTATTGCCTCGATCTTCGGCAGCACGCCGTCAATGAAACGCTGCCCGCCAAAGCCCGGATTCACGCTCATGATCAGAACGAGGTCGACGAGATCGATCACGTAGTCCAGCGCATCCACCGGCGTGCCCGGATTGAGCGCAAGTCCCGCTTTGGCGCCTGACGCCTTCACCGCCTGCAGGGTGCGGTGCACGTGTGGACCTGCCTCGGGATGAATGGTGATGATGTCGGCGCCGGCTTCACGAAAATCCTGGATGTACGGATCGACCGGCGAGATCATCAGATGCACGTCGAGCGGCAGCTTCGTGTGCGGTCGGAGCGACTTCACCACCACTGGGCCGATCGAAATATTCGGCACGAAATGGCCGTCCATGACATCGACGTGGATCATGTCGGCGCCTGCGGCTTCCGCGGCGCGAACTTCTTCGCCCAGCTTCGCGAAATCGGCCGCCAGGATAGAAGGAGCAATCAGCGTTCGGCCCATGCCGCCTAGCTAGCCGCCAGGGCGCCGCAGCGCAATGGCCCGGCTCTCGGCGATGCCGTGCCCGCGTCGGCTGCCTTGGGGCGGCGGTCAATTGATTGGACCTTGCGGCGGAACTAGCCGACGTTTAAGCGCATGAGCCTCACGGCGTAGAAGCCATCGAGCCCGCCGATTTCGCTCCACTGCGAGGGCAGCGTGCGCAGATCGCCATCGGCGGTGATGAATTCATCGGCGCCGGCGATCTCACCGGGCGTCACCGGCGCACGCATCCAAGCGCCGCTTGTCAGCGCCCGCGCCGCAATGGCAGGGCCTTCCTCCGGTTCCATCGAACACACCGCGTAGACCAGCATGCCGCCCTGCTTCACCATCGTCGCGGCATGCGCGAGCAAGCTGTTCTGCAGCTCCGTCAGCGCATGGATGTCGCTTGGCAGTCGAAGCCATGCCACGTCTGGATGCCGGCGCAGCGTACCGGTCGAAGTACACGGCGCATCGAGCAGCACGGCGTCGAATGGCTCCCTAATCCGTAGACCCAGCGCATCGCGCGCGAGCGCCGTTGCTTCGAGTCTGGTCCGCGCCAGATTTTCGCGCAGCCGCTGCAAGCGCTCCACTGATCGGTCCACCGCTGTCACCCGCGCGCCGGCCGCCGCTAGTTGCAAGGTTTTTCCGCCCGGCGCCGCGCACAAATCCAGCACCGCCTTGCCACGCACATCGCCGAGCAAGCGCGCAGGCAGGGCGGCCGCCGCGTCCTGCACCCACCATTCGCCCTCTGCGAAGCTCGGAAGGGTCTCGATGCCTCCCCGCGCGGGGAGCCACGATTCAGTCCCCTCCGTTCGAGCGGAGGAGATGCGCACGCTTCCGGTCGGCGTCAGCACGCCCCCGAGCTTTCGCGCCCACCCGACGCCGTCATGTTTGACACTTACATCCAGCGGCGCTTCGTCTTGGAGCGCGCGTGCTATCGCGGCCGCCGACGCTTCGCCATATGCCGCGCGCCAACGCGTAAAGAGCCAGGCTGGCAGGTCCGTTCCAGGCGGCTGCGCCGCCAGCAGCGCCGCTCCGTCCTGTGCGACACGCCGCAGCACGGCGTTGATTAGCTTCGCAAAGCCAGCCGATTTGCGCAGCATGCTCGCTGCCCCGACCGTCTCGCCGACGGCCGCGTGTGGCGGTGTTTGTAGCAGCAGCAACTGCGCTGCGCCGATGCGCAGCATCGCACGTCCATGTGCGGCCGTTTCGGGCAACGGCCGCTCGAGGAAGCGCGCCAGCACCCCGTCAATGCCGCCAAGCCGCCGCAGCGTCGCGGTCGCCATCGCCCGGGCAAAGGCGCGGTCGCGGCCGACCAGCGCCGCGAAGGAAGGCGTGTCGCTCAGCGCGTCGTCGAGCGATCGTCCCTCATCGAGCACCGCGGTCACGAGCTCGCAAGCCGCAACGCGCGCGTTCAAGGCCGTGCTGCTGTCGCGGCCGGGGTTGGCGCGGGCGTGGGTTCGGCCATCGCGGTATCTTGAATGTCGACAATCAGTCGCCGCCAGTGCGTGAGGCGCACTACAGCGCCGCCGGCGCTCAGCGGCGTCGTCACGCGCACTGGCGGCGCAAAGCGCGAGTTCGGCGCCAGTGCAAACCAGATTTCACCGCGCGGAATCCTCCGATGGCCCCAGCTGTCGGTGCCCTCAAAGCCCGCTACCGCTACGTAGGCCATCGAGCACTTCAGCACATCGCCGTCATAGCCGGCGCTGTCGAAATGACCGGTGCGGCCGCCGCTCAGCTCCAGCCGGTAGAAGAAGCGTCCATCGAACGTGGGGTACGAACCTTCGCAGCGCTGATGCTCGCCTACATCGATTGCCATCGCCACCATCGTCGAGAGCGGATCGCGCGCGGTGCGCCGCTGCTCGTCGCTGGCTGGCGGCGTTCCCCAAACGCGATAGGTCGGATTGATTTGCGCGACGACTTCGCCATTGGCCTCAACGTTCATCTCAATGACACGATGCTTGCGCGCGTAATGGTGGTCGAGGTCGTAGCGCCGCCAAATCACGCGATCGCCGTCGATTTCGCCCGAAGCGGAGGCGGCAAGGTTCATATGCTCGAACAGGCTGAGCAGCCCGCCCGAAGCCATGTGCGTTTGAACGTCGTAACTGTTCTCATCGATGGTTGCATCGACGCTGATGCTGCCGATCGGGATGATGCCCAGCGCCGCGCCGTCATATTGCAGCGAAAATGTGTCGGCTGCCGCGGGCGTCGCGACGAAGGCGGCGAGGAGGGCAACGAGGCCGAAGCGCATCGCACGCCAGCATAATGTTACCCGCGCGCAAGTCCAACGCCGCGGTCAGGCGCGCAGCAAACTTTGTACGGGCCGGATGCTTGCGCTGTCGGGGAAAACGATGGAATCGAGCGCTGCGTTCGGCACGCGCATGTGATCGGCTAGCACGCCCTTGATGACGGCGCGAATGTCGATTGTCGGCTTCAAGTCGCGGTTCTGATAGAGTGCGGCGCTGCTCAAACCCGGCCAGTCAGCCAGCACGCGTCCGCCCCGGAGTGCGCCTCCGGCGAGCAATGCGGCCGCCGCCGTGCCGTGATCGGTTCCACCAGCGCCATTGGGTGCGGCCGTGCGCCCGAACTCGGTGACGACGATCACTGCCGTGTTGGCCCAGGCGGGGCCCATCTCGGTCCTGAACGCATCGACGCCATCGTCGAGCAGGCCGAGGTTGCGCGCGAGCGCGCCTTGTGCGGCGCCTTGATTCGCGTGCGTATCCCAGCCGCCCATGTCCATCACCGCCGCAATGGGACCAGACGGATCCTTGAGAAAGCGCGCTGCGACCTGCGCCAGCGACGCGATCTGACGATAACCGCCGCCGGCGTTGTTCATGCTGCCGGCGCCGGAATCCATGGCGACCGCATTGGCGCCCATCGCTGCATGCAGAACGCTCGCAAGCTGCGGATCGCGCGCATCATAGAGCGCAAGCAGCCGCTGCACGGTGTCATTGCTGACATCCGGCAGCACCGATGGCGACCAGGTCGCAACGTGCGCCGCTCCTCGCAGCACCAGCGGCGCCTGTTCTGAAAGCGCAACGCCCATGTCCGGTCGGGACTGCGGCAATGCCCCGAGCGCCGCGTTGAGCCAGCCGTTGTTGCGTGCAAAGGGCGTTGCTGCACCGCTCTCGAGCACGTTCTGTCCGTCGAAGTGCGAACGGTCGCGATAGCCCGTCGCCGCGGCGTGGATCGGGATAAGCTCGCGGGCGTCGTACATCGCCTTGAGCTTCGGCAGGCTCTTATGCAGGGCGAACGTGGAGTCGAGCGGCAGCACGTCGGCGCGCTGCAGCGCCAGGCCGCCGCGCAGGTTTGCATAGTTCGGATCGCCGATCGGCGGCAGCGCGGCAAGTCCATCCAGCGCGCCGCGCAGGATGATGACCAAGAGGCGCTTGTCGGTGCTGTGCGCTTGCCCGAACGCGAAGACCGGGAAGGAGAGGGCTGCAGCGCCGGTCGCGCCGGCGAGGAGGTGGCGGCGGTTCAGCATCGTTATCTCCGTTGTATCTCTGGCGCGGCGAACAGGATCGCCAGGCCCTGCGCGGGACTCTCGGCGCGCTGCACGGCGGTGCGCGTTTCGTCGCTCATCCGCGGCCCAAGCGAGGCTTCGCCGATCGATATCGGATCGATATCCGCGCGCGCCAGCCGCTCTGCGAAGCGTTGTGCGAACTCGAGCCGTTTCCAGACTAGGTCCGCCGTCAGCCATGCATCCGAAATATCCGCCCAGCCGTCCGGCCCCGGCGCAGCATAAGGTCGCTGGCCCATCGCCATCAGCGCGCCGACCCCGGCGTTCGGCGGCAGCGTCTGCACATTGGCGGCGCGCAGCAGCGTGATCGCATACTCTTCCGGCTGTTTGAACTTCGCAAACGGCGTCGCCCATGCCTCGGGGCTGTCGACAACCGCTTCCATCGTTACACGCAAGTCGCCGTCGCTGCGCGCAAACGCTCGCGCCACGCGCTCGACCGCGGCTGGCGGCGGCTGATCGTCGATGTAATGACGGCAGAGCTTCGTCGCGATAAAGTGTGCGCAGGCGGGCCGCGCGGCCAGATCGCGTAGCGCGGCTTCGCCCTGGTCGACGCCGTCTTGAGCATAGGTGCGCCCGAGCAGGGTCTGCGCTCCTGGTTCATGTGCAGCCGCATCGAATTCGAACAATTGTTCGCCGTTCCGCGCCCCTACATCCTGGTTCAGCAGCATGCGCAGATTGGCGCGCTGATACGTCCAGCCCGTGAGGATGGCGGCCAGCGCCTGCACGTCGGCCTGTGTGTAGCCTCCGTGCACGCCAAGCGTATGCAGCTCCATGATCTCGCGCCCAAGATTCTCGTTGATGCCGGTAGGCCGCTGTCCGCCGGGCAGGCGCCGCGCCCGCTCTGGGTAGCGAGCCGCCAGCGAGTGCGGACCGATCGAGAGCCAGTTGTCGAGATAGATCAGCATGCCTGGATGTTTGCTCGAGGCGAGCAGCATGTCGGCGAAGCGCCCGCCGACGTGCGGACGCACGGCGTCCTTTTCGAACGAAGGGGGAAGCGCGATGGCGGCCGGCTTCACCGTTGAGACGGTGAAGTGGTTGGACCAGAAGTGCACGAGCCGCTCGTGCACCGGCGCATCGGTCAACATCGCCGCCTCCAGCCGCGCGCCGACCGCATTCGACACGCGCTGGCGGAAGTTCTGGATGAAGTCCTGCTCGGTGGTGAGCATCTGCAGCTGTTGACTGACGCCTTGGCGCGCCGCGCGCTGCTCCAGCTGCTGCGCGTTGCCGTTGTTGAGCCGCCTCTGAACCAGCCAGCGCCCGAACGCCAGCAGATCGTCTTCCGCCGGCGGTAGCGCCGCGATCGCCGCGGGCAGCGCCTGAGTCGGTGCGAGCTGGCTCTTGACCCAGCCGCGCGGATCGTCGGCGATGGCGCGCAGTTCCCCGGGTCGCGGTCCAAAACCGAAGCGGTGCGCCGCCAGCGCGGCAGCGGTCATGTCTGGCATGGGGAGCCTCCACTCACGCCTTCAACGCGAGTTCAGCGCCCTTCCGTCGGCGATAAAAGCGGTGCTCGCAGTGAGCCGGCCTGGCCTCCGCCAAACCTCGCGGATCAGAGCGCGCGAACGTTCACCTCGGAATTCTCGAGCGGCAACTCGACCACCATGCCGACGCGCCCGGCGCGGACATCCTCGTAGCCGGTAGCCCGCGCCTCAGCGACCTGCATCTGCGCCGCCACCTCGTCATGTGCGCCAGTCAGCACCAACATCCTGGCGTTCGCCGCATGCGCAGACGTTGCCGCTTCAGCCGCGGTGACCATATCGCGCTGATGCAGCTGGCCGAGCTGTTCGCTGCGCGCGCCTTCGAGCACGACGTCGGCGTTGGCCGCCGCCGGCGCATCGGCGATGCGTCCGTCGCCTCCCACCACGATCGAGCGGCCGCGGTAGTCGAAGCGATAGCCGACGCGCCCGGCAAAGGTGTCTTCCTGCGTGGTGAAGGCGGAAATCACCAAGCCATCGGCTTCATAGACGATCACCGAACGGCCCGGCTCCGGCGCCGGTCCCCACGCCTGCAGACCGCGCTCCACGCCGTCGAAGCCCGCGGCCTGGTTCAGGCCGTCGACCAAACGCTGCGTTTGCGCCGGACCGTACACCGGCAGCAGCGAACTTGACCTTTGGCCATTGCCGTAGAGTTCGTCCAGATCGGCTGTCTGTGTGAGACCCGCGCTCGTCAGCAGTACGGCTTGCAGGTTCTGCGTCGAGATGCCGTGCAACGATAGCGAGCTGGCCGCGCCCGAGCCGGCGTCGACAATGAACAGCCGCCCGGCCGCGACAACCGCAAGGCACGGCTTCTGGTCGCTGCTCACGGCATTTGTCTGGCCGCAGACGATGGCGCGCAGCGCCGTCGTGTTGAAGAGATCGTGGTTGGCTTCGGCTTGCTGGTCGGTGTAGGCCCGATATGCGCGCGCCAGCGCTTCCTGGCCCTCCGGCGTCTGCGAACCGAGCATCCAGCCGCCCCAGAACAATCCCGAAAGCGTCACGAAGACGACGGACGATTTTCCGATCGCATTCATAGCCTCGACCCCATTTTTTCCGCGCCGATGCGCGCTGACGTCAAACCCCAATCTGAAGTGCCTACCCTGCGTAACGATTCCCGCAAATCTGCTTAACAATGTCTTTCCACAGGAAAACGCGCCGCCGCGCGGCGCATGCGAAACGACTGGAATTTCCTGGCCAAATCATCATCTTGGTTAACGGCGCTAATCATGCTGCGCCGTCGCAATGGTTAACGCCGTGAAGCGCGTCTTGGTGTTTGATTCAGGTGTCGGCGGCTTGTCTGTCCTTGACGCCATCGTCGCTTCCGGCGCAGCGCTCGAACTCGACTACGTCGCCGACAACGCCTGGCTCCCCTACGGGCTGAAGTCGGACGCGGACTTGCGGGCGCGGGCGCCGGCGCTTCTCCACAGCATCACCCAGCAATGGGTGCCCGATCTTGTCGTGGTCGCGTGCAATACCGCGTCGACCATCGCGCTGGATGTCGTACGCGCCGCGCTCACCGTGCCGGTCGTAGGTGTGGTGCCGCCCATCAAGCCGGCCGCTGCGCTGACTCGCACCGGAGTAATTGGCGTCTTGGCGACGCCGGCGACGGTGAGGCGCGCCTACACGAATGATCTCATTGCGCAATTCGCCCCGGACAAGCGCGTCATCCGCTTCGGCTCGGCTGCACTGGTGGCGGCCGCTGAGCAGAAGCTGCGCGGCGAACCCGTGAATCAGGCCGCAATCGCCGAAGCGATAGAAGGACTGTTCGGAGCGCCCGGCGGCGCCCAAATCGATGTCGTGGCGCTGGCGTGCACACATTTTCCGTTGCTGGACAAGGAGCTTGCAGCAGCGGCGCCGCGCGCGTGCGCGTGGCTCGATTCCGGCGAGGCCATAGCGCGCCGTGTCGCCAGCCTGCTTATCGCGCCCCGTGGCGCGCCAAGAGTCAATCGCGCCGGTTTCACTGACGCCGGCGTCATCAATGCCTTGCGCCCGGCGCTCGAGACGCGCGGGTTTTCCACAGTTGCGCGGCTCGGCGATTCTCCAGCGTTTGACGCTTTGGCGTTGTCTGGAGTCGCAAGCGCTTAAAATCGTGATCTTTTGGGAACGCTGCGACGCTCGCGCCACATGCGCGCAGCGGCGCCGATTGCGCCTGCATGTCAAGGCGGTAACGATTTGAAGGAGCTACGCACTCAACACGGGGACGCCCATGGCCAGCGCATTCGGGGACACCCCCCAGGGTCTCTCGTCTCAGATCTCCAATTTGGCCGGTGTGCTTATGCGCAAGGGCGGTCTAAAGGTGCCGCGCTACCAGCGCCCGTACACGTGGTCCGAGCGCGAAGTGCGAGAATTGATCACCGATCTGTGGCGCGCGTTCGAGCGCAAGGCGCCGTTCTATTTCATCGGCCAGATCGTGCTGGTGAAGAACGCCAAGGGCAATCTTGAGATATCCGACGGTCAGCAGCGTTTGGCGACGCTCACCATGCTGATCGCTTACGTGCGCGATCGTCTGCCCAGTCGCGCCAAGCACTATCAGCAGCTGATCATGGACGCCGACCAGCCCCGCCTCATGCTGCGCGAGGATGACGCCAATTTCTATCGCGGCTTCGTGCAGGAGCCCGGCCACATGAACGAAATGGCCCGTCACGTGGAGACCGCCATCGAGTCGAAGGATGCGCTCCGTCAGGCGGCGCAGACAATCGAATCCGAACTCACCGGCATCAGCGACAACGAGCTCGATGCGTTCTTCTCGTTCGTTGCGCGCTGCTGCACCCTCAATGTCGTCGACGCCAATGCGCGGGGTTGCGCGCAAACGGTGTTCAACACCCTCAACAAGCGCGGCTCGCCGCTTTCGGGCGCCGATATCATCAAGAGCGAACTGATCGAGAATTCCGGTCTCGACAATGCAAAGGCCGACGCCGCCGCCCGCAAATGGGAGCAGATCGAGTCGATGTTCGAACGCGCCGACTTCGCGCATCTGCTGTACATGATGCCGTCGCTGCTGACCGGCGAAACCGTGACCTCGCCCGAGGATCTCAACCAATTCCTCGGCGCCGTGAAGCGCACCGGCGGCGTGCAGAGCTTCTTATTCGACAAGCTGCCGCGTTACGCCGATGCGCTGCGGGCGATCTTCAGCGGCTCCATCGACGCGGGCAAAGCCAGCGCCGATGTGAACCGCCGCGTGCATATGATGAAACAGGTGCCGGATTGGGACTGGGCGCCGACGCTGATCGCCTTTCTCGCCGAGTATGGCGGCGATCATCGGCGCGTGCCGCCGTTCGTGCAGGCGCTCGACCGGCTGGTGTTCGGATGCGAACTGGCGGTCGTCGACGCGCGCAAGGTGAGCGCCCGCTACAAGCGAATCATGGAGGCGATGGGCGACGACCGCAAACTCTACGGCCCGCAGGGCGTCCTGGAACTCTCGCAAGCCGAGCACGGCCGCTTCATCGAGACGCTGAATCGCGCGCGCCGGCGCGATCGTTCGCGCCGGCTGCTCCTGATGCGAGTCGAGGCGGCGATGCCGGACGGCCACCGGCTCAGCATGACCGATGACGTCACCGTCGAGCACGTGCTCCCGAGGGGCGGCAGCGCTTGGTGGAACCAGCTCTTTCCGGACAAGAAGCTTCGCGAGGAAGCATCGAGCCTGCTCGGCAATCTGACGCTGGTCACGAACGATCAAAACAAGCGCGCCGACACCAAGTCTTATGCGGAAAAGCGCGAAGTGATCTTCAACACGCCGGGCGCTCCGGTGCATGCGCTGTCGAAGGACATGGAAGCGGTTCCGGAGTGGACGTGGGCCGCGATCGAAGATCGCCAGGAGCGGCTCAGTCGCATCCTGTGCGAAGATCTGGGCCTCACCCGCCGCGTCAACGAGCCGTTAACCTCTCGGTAACGGATTCGCGGCAGGTCTTAACTCTGCGTTTAGAGTTGGGGCGAAACGCGCGATGTCGTTGCTCTATGCGGTCGTATTCGCGAGCCGCTGCCGATCCAATCACCATCGTTTGGCGGTCGATGCGCTGCGGCATCTGCAGTCGCCCGACGCCGGCGACTGGCAGGATCTTCTGCTTCACTATCATGAGGACTATCTTGCCGGCGCCAAGGCGCCGGACGATGAGTTCAAAGACTTCAAGAATCACGTCCTGCACGTGCGCGACGGCAATTGGGGAGGCGCGATTGCGGCATGCGAGGAATGGTATCGCCGCACGGTGAGCGCGCTCCGCGACAAGGACTGGAAGCAGGCGGCGTGGTCGGCCGGCGTGATGAGCCACTACTATGTCGATCCGCTGCAGCCGTTTCACACGCACCAAACCGAGGAAGAGAACGTCATTCACCGCGCGGTGGAGTGGAGTTTCTCCAAATCGTATGGCGCGTTTCAGCGCATCCTCGAAGCCAATGGCGGTTATCCCTCCATCACGGTTCCGGACGGGGAGGGCTGGCTCGCGCAAATGGTGCTCGCCGCCGCCAAGGCGTCGAACCCGCACTACGAGCTGATCCTCGATCACTACAATCATGCCGCGGGCGTGAAGGATCCGCCATCGGGTCTCGATGATACGCTGCGCACGACGATTGCCGGCCTCGTGGGTCACGCCGCCGTTGGCCTCGCGCGAATCTTGGATCGTGCTTTCGCCGAGGCTGCGGTGAGGCCGCCGAAAGTCGGCTCGACCTTGCAGGGCTTCTTCTTGGCCATGGAAATGCCGATCCAGACAGTGCTCAAGGCGATCGACGATGCCAAGGCGCGGCGCGAAGTCGAAGCGCAGTACGCGGAATTCCGCCGCACCGGCAAGGTGCGCGCCACGCTCGCTGAAGATGACCGCGTCGTGCGCGAATTGTACGCGGGCGAGGTTCTGAAGACGCCGCTTTCCTCGCTCGACGCGAAATGGCCGCGTGAAATTGGCGCCAAGTCAGAGAGCGCCGCAAAGCTGCCGGCGCCTCCGCCGCCATTGCCGAAGCCGAAGGCGGAGTCTGCGCCGCCGCCCGTCGCGGCGAAGGCCGAGCCGCCGCCGCGCCGAATCCTGACTTCGTCCGCGGAGGCTGAGGCGGTCGCCGCCGCGAAGTCTGCAAGGCCGGCGCGGGAGCCGAGGATCAAGGCCGAATTGCCGGAAGGCGCGCCGCGCCCACGCCTGGAGAGAAGCTTGCCGCGCTTCACGTTGGATGAGCGCGCGCCGGTGGAGAGGGCGCCGTCGATCGGACCGAAGACCGCAAAGCGCCTGGAAGCCGTGGGCGTGCGCACGATCGCGGATCTTCTGGCGGCGTCGGCCGACGACAAGCAGCGCCAGATCGGCGCGCGTCACATCTCGGCGCAGACCATTCGTGACTGGCAATCGCAGGCGCTGCTCGCCTGCACCGTGCCGGGCTTGAAATCGCGTGAAGCCCAGGCGCTCGTGGCGTGCGGCGTGCGCGATGCGGACGATCTGGCCGAGAGCGACGCCGAACATCTGGTCGAAGGCATCGCGTCGTGGGGCCTCTCCGACGAAGGTGCACGCGCCTGGGGATCGGCGCCCGCGCCCGGCGTTGACGACGTCGCCACCTGGATCGAGCGCGCCAAGCGCAGCGAGAAACGAACCGTCGCGGCTTAGATGCGCAGGCAGGTCAGCACGATTGCGGCGATGATCACTGGCGCGATGAAGGCGGTGAGGCCGGACGCGACGATGCGCGCGGTTTTCACCACGCGGTGACCCGAGATC
>JAFEDV010000105.1 GCA_018241475.1 Pseudomonadota bacterium
CTGAGTTTCCGCCGGTCGCCAAAACAAATCACGTGGGGCGCGCAAGCGGCAAAACCCCAAACTACCTTTTCCTGCGCAAAGCTTCTTGCGCGCCCCGCTCTCCCATCCGGGTGACATGCAGGACGGGACCGAGCAAAAACCGGCACCGCTCGCCGCCCGCGAGCGCGTGTTACCCGTCTCGAACCCGCAGCGCAGGATGCGCGTGCGGCTACAACCTCTTCCGTCATTCCGGACGCGCGGAGCGCGATCCGGAACCCAACGGCAACCACTCGGCTCTACGAGCCCCTGGGACCCGGCTCTCCCTGCGGTCGGCCGGAATGACGATAATAGCTGTGGCCGCACACGCTTCCCGGCCAAGTCGCGCGAAGCGCGACGCCGAGCCGGGATCCATTAGAGACACAAGCTCGATGCTCTCCGTCACCCGGCGAAATAGATCCCGGGTCTCCACCCGCTTTCGCGGGCGTCGCCCGGGAAACGTCGGGTGGGCCGGGGGAAAGGTGCGCGCATCATCGCTATTGCGCGTCGATTGCGGGTCGCGGCTCCGCGACGGCCTCCTGCATGATCTGCGCCTGCGTCGCGGGAGAGGGGAGCGTGTCGAAGCCGTCCGCGCGCCGCAACCGCGGGAAAAGGCGCATCCAAAGCGTCGATGCGCCGACCGCCAGCGCGCCGCCGACGATGACCGCAGTGACCGGCCCGAGAAAACGCGCAACCACGCCCGATTCGAAATCGCCCAACTCGTTGGAGGCGGAAATGAAGACGAAGCTCACGGCCGAGACGCGGCCGCGCATTTCGTCGGGCGTCGCCAGCTGGATCAGGCTTTGCCGCACATAGACCGAAATCATGTCGGCGCCGCCCGCCGCCGCGAGCGCCGCAACCGTCACCCAGATGTTGGTCGAAATCCCGAATGCGATGGTCGCCAGACCGAAGACGATGGTCGCGCCGAACATCCAGCGTCCGACGTTGCGCCGCAGCGGCGCGGCCGCGATCCAGAGCGCCACCACGGCGGCCCCCGCGCCCATCGCCGCGCGCAGCACGCCCAGTTCGCTCGGGCCCACGTGCAGGATGTCGCGCGCGAATACCGGCAAGAGCGCCACCGCGCCGCCGAGCAGCACCACGATCAGATCGAGGGAAATCGCGCCGAGCACGATTCGGTTCGACCACACGTAGCGCAGGCCCTCGACGATGAGGCCAATCGTGCGTGCGTCGGCGACCGGCGGCTGTCGCGGCGCGCGCATGCGCGCCATCAGAAACGCTCCAGCCGCGAGCAGCGCGAAGGCGCCGCCGTAAGCGGCGGCGGGACCGAACGCGTACAGCAAGCCGCCGATCGCCGGGCCGACGATGGTCCCGGATTGGAACGCCAGCGAGTTCCAGGCGATGCCTTGCGGCAGCTCCTCGCGCGGCAACAGCATCGGCATGAACGCCGATGCGGCGGGCGGCAGGAAGGCGTTGATGGCGCCGGCGCAGGCTGCCGCCGTGAGCACTGTCGGGATGATCAGCGGCGTTTGATTGAGCGAAACGATGGTCAGTCCCGCGGCGATCAGCGCTTTGGCCGCGAGGCATGCGGTCAGGATGACCTTGCGATTATAGCGGTCGGCGGCTTGGCCGCCGAACAGCGACAAGACCAGCAACGGCAGGAATTGCGCCAGCCCCACCATGCCGAGCACGAACGATGCTTGCGGGATGGTCTGGCCCTCGGCGCGCGCGGCGTCATAGACCTGCCAGCCCATCGCCGTCAGCTGCATCTGCACCGCCAGGGTCGCAAACCAGCGGCCGAGGATGAACTGCGTGTAGAGGCCGTGACGAAAGATGGCGAGGGAGGGAAGGCGGAGCGCGGACAAGGCGCGCGACCATGCCGTTCCGCCGCTGCTTTCGCAATGCGCAGCGAGACGCTGGTTGACGCCCTGTCCGGCGCGCCCTAAGCGGCGCCGCGCGAGGAAGATTTGGCCACTGTGATCGCCGAACTGCCGGAGCACCATGAGGCGATCGAGCGCGTGCTCGACGCCGCTTTCGGTCCCGGCCGCTTTGCGAAGACTTCAGAGCGCGTGCGCGAGCGCGGCGCGATGGCGGAGCCCTCGCTGTCGCGCGTCGCGCTCGATGACCACAACGAGGTCGTCGGCGTCTGCCGCATCTGGAGCGTGAGCGCCGGCCAGCCGTTCTATTTTTTGGGGCCGCTCGCCGTCGATCCCAAGGCCCAGCTCGCCGGATTAGGTTTAACGCTCGTGCGCGAAGCGGTCGCCGCTTGCCGCGCCAAGGGCGGCAACGGCATCGTCCTCGTCGGCGCGGAGAGATTCTTCAGGCCGCTCGGATTCAGCGTCGCGCCGCCGGGCACGCTGAGCTTGCCGGGCGCGGTCGACCCCGCACGCTTGTTGTGGCTTGAACTGCGTCGCGGCGGTTTGAGCAATGCGCGCGGCGAGATCGGGCCGCCGTGAACGCGCGAAGACCTTTCGGCGATCGCATCGTCTGGCTGTTCATCGGTCCACACGGCTTGCGATTGCCTTGGAGCATCCTGCTCGTCCTGATGGCGATCGGCGCGGCTCAGATCCTGAGCGTCGTCATGCTGCAGGCGTTTGGCGTGCATATGCAGGACGTCAGCGGCGACAGCACCACGGCGATCGGTACGATCAAGGGCGCCTCGCTGGTGCTGGCTTCGATCATCGCCGCGACATTGTTTATGGCGGTGATCGAGCGTCGCTCGCTCGACGCTTATTATCTGGACGGGCCTAGAGCCATATTGCGCGCAACGCAGGGCGCCGCCGTCGGCCTCGCCCTCATCGCAATGCTCGTCGGCGGCCAGATTGCGCTGGGCGCGCTCAGCTTCGATGGTTTGGCGACGATTGGGCAAGCGGCGCTGCTCTCCGGCGTCGAATGGGGCGTTGCTTTCGTATTGGTGGCGCTGCTCGAGGAGATGATATTTCGCGCTTACCTGCTTGCGCGCCTCGCCCGCAGCTTCGGCTTCCGAGGAGCCGCAATCGCCACTCCGGTGCTGTTTGCGGCGGCGCATTTCAGCAATCTGGGCGAAGGCCTGATCGGGCTTGTCTCCGTCGTGCTGGCGGGTCTCGTGCTCAGCTACGCAATCTGGAAGACCGGCTCGCTCTGGTGGGCGTTCGGCTGGCATGCGGCGTGGGACTGGGGCGAAACCTACCTGTTCGGCGCCGCGGACAGCGGCGCGCCGGCGACCGGCAGTCTCATGATCACGCACCCGCACGGCCCCGAATGGCTGAGCGGCGGCGCCACCGGGCCGGAGGGCAGCGTGCTTTGCTTCGTCGTGCTCGCGCTTGCGGCGCTCGTCGTACGATTTTTGCCGGCCAAGGCGGACGCGCATTAGCGCGTCTCGCGCCGCCAGCCGAGCATCAGCAAGGCGATTCCGGCGAACGCCCACGCCCAGCCGGGTCCAAGCGGCGTCGCCACGGCCGCGCGCACGACATAGGCGCCGTTGCGTCGAACGCCGATCCAGCCATTGCCGCCGGCGCTTGCGCCCCGATCGACGCGGCGGATTTGCGGCAGCCGCGATCCGTCCTCGCCGGTGAGCACCACGCTGCCGCCGGTGGCTTGAGCATACGGACGCAGGATCGCCGGGTCGGCGGCGATGGCGTTCGCCTCACGAGGATTGAGCGGGCCGACCGCCGCAAACGCGCGCAGCGCGCCCTCGTGCGCTTCGTACAGGCCCTGCTCGACGGCCGGCGCTTCGCCGCGGAACACGCCCGGCGCGGTTTGGCTCAATGTCACCGTGCTGCGCCGTCCCGACGGCGAGATGAGTTCGACCGGATCGGCGGCGTTTGCAAGCGTCGCGCGCTCAATCGACAAGCCTTGCGCGTCGGGGTCGAGCGTCAGCCGCTCCTCCTCGAGTTCAGGCTCCTGCATCAGCCAATGCACCAGGCGGCGCAGCAATTCGCCGTGCGGGCCGCCGCCGTCATAACCGCGCGCCCACAACCAGGCTTGGTCCGACCACAATTGCGCGACACGCCCGCGTCCCGCGCGGTCGAGCACGAGCAGCGGACGGCCATCGACCCCCGAAAGCACGGTCTGTCCGCTCGTCGCGCGCGCATCGACCTGGCGGGTCCAGCGGCCCCAGCGCTCGGGCGCCGGCAGCCCGCGCACCACGGGATGGCGAAGCCCGAGCGCCGTCGGCGTGGGGCGATAGGGACGTCGAATGACATCGCCCAGCGGTTGCGATGGCAGGAGGCTCGCAAGCGTCGTGCGATAGACGCTGTCGTCGCCGGCTTCGGATTCGCCTGCGGTGATCAGCAGCGCGCCGCCCTCCTCGATGCGCTGGGCGATATTGGAGAAATAGTATGGCTGCAGAATCCCGCGCCAGCGCGAGCGGTCGAAGATGATGAGATCGAATTCGCCGAGGCGGCGATTGAACAATTCCTCGGTCGGGAAGGGGATGAGCGCAAGCTCGTTGAGCGGAGTGCTGAAGTCCTGTTTCTCCGGTGGACGAAGGATCGTGAAGTGCACGAGATCGACCGCGGGATCCGACTTCAGCAGATTGCGCCACACGCGCGCGCCGGGATGCGGTTCGCCGGTGATCAACAGCACGCGCAGCCGGTCGCGGATGCCGTTGGCGGCGAAGGCGGCGCGATTGTTGGCGAGGGTGATCTCGTGGGGACCGGGATCGGCCTCGACGATCACCATGTTGCGTCCGCGCTTGGGGAGTTGCACATCGACGCTGAAGGGGCGATTGGCGGTGGCCAGCGTTTCGCTCGCCGCAACGCCGTCGATGGAGACGCGCACACGCACCGGAACGTCGCCGGCGTCGATGACGCGCCCGGTGATGCGCATCGGCTCGCCGACGATGCCGAAAGTCGGCGCGGCATCGAGCACCAGCCGGCGATCGCCGCGCGCCGGATCGCCGACAATGAGAATGTGCGCCGGTCCGAGCCGTGCGAGCCGTCGCGGTTCGCGCGGCGGGTCGGCAGCCTGGCCATCCGTGACGACAATCACCCCGGCGATGCGATCGGGCGCGACGTCGGCAAGCGCATCCTCGATCACCGACGTGACCATCGTTCCATCCGGTCCGCCGCGCGTCTCCCGCATTCGCACGTCGAGCCCTGGCTCGCGCGCCAGACGCTGGGCGATCGCATCGCCGGCGCGGCGCGCTGCCTCGAGGCGGCCCGCAAGATTGAGGCTCTCGCTTTGATCGACGAGCAGCAGGGCGA
>JAFEDV010000106.1 GCA_018241475.1 Pseudomonadota bacterium
AGGTTGCGGTCCCTGAAAGAAGTGAGCGCGAACACTTCGGCAAAGCGCAGCGGCGGCGCTTCGGCCCCATGCCGCTCCGTCTCCAGTTCGACGTGCGTGCGCGTGTCGCGCACCAGCAGGATCGAGAGCGCCGTTCCGGCGAGCGCATAAGCGACGCCCAAATAGATGGGTGCGGGACGAAGCCCGTAGGAGGCGGCGATGTAGCCTGTCGCCAGGGCGGTGAGGCCAAGCGCCAGATAGCCGGCGAATTCGTTCAGCCCGATTGCGAGGCCGCGCGATTTCGGCCCGACCAGATCGATTTTCATGATCACCGTCATCGACCAGGCGAAACCCTGGCTCACGCCGAGCAGGGCGTTGGCGGCGACGATCCATTCCCAGCTCGGCGCGGCGATGATCATGAACGGGACCGGCAGTCCGAACAGCCAGCCGAGCACCAGCACGCGCTTTCTGCCCCAGCGGTCGGCGAGCTTGCCCGACACCAGATTGGCGCACGCCTTCACCACCCCGAAACTGACGATGAAGGAGGTGACGAGCGTGGTCGAAGCACGCCGGAATTGCTCGCTGCCGATCAGCGGCACGACGGTGCGCTCGATGCCCACCATGCCGCCCACGAAGGCGTTGATGAGCACCAGCAGCGAGAATTGCCGCCAATTGGCCCTGAGACCGAGTTCAACCGAGGGCGCCGCGGCCATCCGCTCGGCCTAACAGGCTGGCGGCGTCCTCCAATCTCCACGGGCGCTCGAACCAAAGGTTTTTCCGATTGGCCGGACGAAGCAATTGCGGCGTTTGAGAAGCGGTGGCCGTCAGGGACGCGCGAGCGCCTAGCGTTGTGTCTGTTGCTCTATGCGTCGCCCCCGGGCGGCTACATACCAAACGGAAAAAGGCCTCTGGTCAATTGCAGATCGCGCCGCGCGATTGGCACGAATCTCTTTTGACATTCGAGCACTGCCTCGAGAGCGTCCCCCAAATAATCGGAATACATCGGGACATCTCGTCGGCGTCCGGCGGCATCAATCTTTCCGTACATGTGACGAAGCTCGCGAATGCCTCGCCGCGACAGCAGTAGGTCCCCCATATCTATGAGGCGCAAGAGATTGGCGTTGGCGTCGGAGTACTTGGCGTCCAGCGTTG
>JAFEDV010000107.1 GCA_018241475.1 Pseudomonadota bacterium
CGATCCAACCCGACAAGACTACGGCCCGTTGCGAGAATCAACCTTTCAGCGCTGCGCTTCATGCCGCGCCGATCAATTCTCCGGCTAACGCGCGCCGAAGCAGCGCGGAGGTTTCCCGCACCCCGAAGATGGCCGCAAACGAGCCGAAGCGGGGCCCGGCTTCCTGGCCGAAACAGACTTCGTAGAGCGCTTTGAACCAGTCGCGCAGCGGCTCGAATCCGTGCGTTTTGCCCACGGCGTAGACCTCGTTCTGAATGGTCTCCGCGTCAGTGGTGTCGGCGGGCAATGCATCGAAGCGGCGGATGAGGTCCTCGAATGCCGCGCGCTCCTTGTCGGTGGCGGCGCGGAAGCGTTTCGTCGGCTTCACGAAGTCGTCGTAATAGGCGATGGCGTAGCCGCAGAGGCGGTCGAGCATCGGATGCGTGGCCGGCGAGGCTCCTGGCGCATACTTGGCGATGAATTTCCACAACTGATCTTTGGTCCCAGCGTTGGCGGCGGCGACGAGATTGAGCAGCAGCGCGAAGGTGATCGATGCGGGCGCAACTGTCGGGTTGGCCTGATAAGCGGCCGCCATCTCCGGCGCCGGCGGGGCGCCGTTGTGCATGTGCCAGACCGGATTCTCCATCCGCTCTGCAAGGTTCTGCTTCGGATAGGCGTCGATGTGGGCGAGATATTCGTCCACCGCCTTCGGGATCACGTCGAAATAGAGTTTCTTCGCCGTCTTCGGCTTGCCGTAGATGTAGTAGGCGAGGCTTTCCGGCGGCGCATAACGCAGCCATTCGTCGATGGTGAGGCCGTTGCCCTTCGACTTGGAAATCTTCTGGCCGTGCTCGTCGAGGAAGAGTTCGTAGTTGAATCCTTCCGGCGGCGCCCCGCCCAGCGCGCGGCAAATCTTCGAGCTCTGCTGCACGCTGTCGATGAGATCCTTGCCCGACATTTCGTAGTCGACGCCGAGCGCCGTCCACCGGAGCGCCCAGTCCGGCTTCCATTGGATTTTCACGTGGCCGCCGGTGACCGGGACTTCGAGCTTCTCGCCGTCCTCGTCCGCGAACACGATCGTGCCCTTGGAGACATTGCGCGCCAGCGTCGGCGCCTGCAGCACCTTGCCGGTCTTCGGACTGATCGGCAGGAACGGCGAATAGGTCGTGCGCCGGTCTTCGCCCAGCGTCGGCAGCATGATCGCCATCACTGAATCGAAGCGCTCGAGCATAGTGAGCAAAGCCGCATCGAAACGGCCGGATTTGTATTGCTCGGTCGAGGACATGAATTCGTACTCGAAGCCGAAGCTATCGAGAAATTCACGCAGCTTGGCGTTGTTGTGATGCGCAAAGCTCTCATGGCAGCCGAACGGATCGGGGATCGCCGTCAACGGCTTGTGCAGATTGGCTTCCAGCACTGCTTTGTTCGGAATGTTGTCGGGAATCTTCCTGAGGCCGTCCATGTCGTCGCTGAAGGCGATGAGGCGCGTGGGGATGGCGTCGTCAGTGAGGACGCGGAAGGCGTGCCGCACCATCGTCGTGCGCGCCACTTCCTGGAAGGTGCCGATGTGCGGCAAGCCCGAGGGGCCATAGCCGGTTTCGAAAACCACGGGGCCGTCCTTGGGATGCCTTTTCAGCCGCTCGACCACTAGGCGCGCTTGTTCGAACGGCCAGGCCTTGGCGGCGGCGGCGAGGGTGGCGGCCTCAGACATCGGCGACTCTCATGGGCTGGAAATAGCCTTCGCAGGCGCGTCGCGCAAAAATCTTTGCGGTTTTGACGGCGCGCGGCATGCTGGCGCGGATGCGGACGCTCATTCTTCTCCGGCACGCCAAGGCGGTTCGGGCGCACGAAGCTCCTGACGACAAGGCGCGCGCACTGACCGGGCGTGGGCGGCGCGAGGCGGCGATGGCGGGGGCAGCCATGCAAGAGGCGGGGCTAAGCCCGGCCCTGGCGCTGGTCTCGACGGCGGCGCGCACCCGTGAAACGGCGGAATACGGCCTCGCCAACTTCACGCTGGAGACGCGCTTCGAGGAGGCGCTCTATCACGCCGCGCCCGAGGGCGTGTGGGACGCCTTCGAGTCGACCGACGCGGAGAGCGTCGTCGTCGTCGGCCACAATCCTGGACTTGGAGAACTGGTGTCGATGCTGGTGCATCAGGCCCATGACGGCTCCAAGCTCGCACGCGATCTGGTCGGGCATTTGCCTACAGCCGCGTTCGCGGCCTTCGAAATCCGCGGCGATTTGATGCGCGCGGCGGGGCCGCGCTTGATCGCCGGCTGGAAGCCGGATCGCGAGTGATGAGCGGCCCCGCCATCGACGTCGAGCGCTGGTTGTCCGGGCGCTGTGCCGTTTCTTGTTACTGACTGGCCCAGACAATGCGCGCAATCCAGTCGATGTCGGCGGACGCAAGTTCGCGCGCGCTGTGGGCGGAATTGAGTGAGAGTAGTTCGACCATCTGATCGTTGCGGCGTCCGAGCACCTTCGCCATCACTTCGCCGGCGCGCGTGCGTACGACGACGCGGTCGCCGCGTCGTACCGCCGCGCCGGGCTGCACGATGACGAGGTCGCCGGCGCGATAGGTCGGCTCCATCGAGTCGCCGGCGATCTCCAGGGCATAAACGCGATCTTCGCCGAGGCCCGGGAAACGCACGGTTTCTTCAGCGCCGACCGGAAATCCGTTCTCATCGAAGAAGCCGTCGGCGCCTGCGCGAGCCATGCCGACGATGGGAATGGCGCGCCCGGCGCTGCCGGCATGGCCGGCCAGAAGCGCAGCGAACTCATCCCAACTTGCATCCGCGGCGGTGAGCGCGCGTGCGAGGCTTTCCGTTGAAGGCCAGCGCGGCTTGCCGTCCGGCGCCTGACGTTTGGACTTGTTGAAGGTGGTGGGATCGAGTCCCGCGGCACGCGCAAGCCCGGAGGCGGTCAAGCCGCGACGGACCGCAAGCGCATCAATGGCGCGCCAGACATCGCTGTGCTGCATGCCCCATGATACGCCGGCAGGAAGGACTTTCAACCTATTTATATACTTCGCACCACACGCCGATAGTGCATTGAAATAACTTACTTTTCTGGCTGACGCTACGTCTAACGTATTGGCATAGCTAGAGAAAAATAAAGGAAAAAAATCTGCAAGAGCCGCATTAATTCCTAGAAAGTGGGACCAAGGGGACTGTTTTCAGTGCGAACCGTGGTACACGCATCGCGTGCGCGCGCGAGAACCCCGCCTGACAAGGGGCCTCATTGAGGCGGCTATTGTGGATGTTTTTTCTTCTTACCTAGACGGTTTAGGTCCCTCTGCTCCCGAATTTGGCGAATATCGGCTTGCTGCTCTAGCCGACGCCGTATCTCTTCGCCTTTTGCCGTTCCTCGGTAATGAAGAAAATCCCGATACGCCGTGACTAGCGATCCCGCCTCTAACAAGCGACTGGCTTCGTCCTCCAAAACGGCCAACGGCTTTCGTTTGAAGTGGTGCTTCAGTTCCGGCTTCTTCAGAAGCGTGGCGCCCGACGGACCTAGAAGCGTGTTGAGACTTTGGCGCGCCCAAAACCTTGGCTCAATAAGAAGCAGCTCATCGGTGTTATCTGTGGTTGCCCACCACTCCCAGTGTGCAAGCTCGTTGCGCGGCACGAGAGCTTTCTCGGCTACCCGTAGAACATCGGCCAAGAGCTGCGAAAGCTCCTTGTCGCCAAGCACTGTGTCGGCCGCCGCCTGCACCATCTCGATTTTGGCGTTGGAATTCCTAACGCTCTCGTACATCGCCATGGCCGCCGGCGCGGCGGTCTTAAGAAGACTAATGAGCATGCGCCCGATGTCGCTATCAATCCGGGCCGAACTCGCCATCATTTGCGCCGCAAGAGCGGCATGTTTTGGCAAGTGTTCAACAATTTTCCCCTCATGCTTCAAGTATTGTGTTTGAGCCATGTCGAAGCCCCCGAAAGACGATCAATACAGCGAAGAAGAAACAAAGCGGCGCGCTGAGCAGGCGTTAAAAGGCGCGTTCAAAACGCCACCACCTAAACAGGCTGAAAAGAAAAAGCCGTCAGGCCATGGTTGAGCCATAGCCACCGGGAGTTTGTCGCTCGACTTGGAAATCGTAAGCGAGATCGGTATTGCAACTATGGCAACGATGAATGCGATACCACCCTGCACGCCTGCTGTCGTGAACCGTTCTCGTAGTTGGCTGCATGTAAGAAATCTGGCGCTTCAGAAAGCAATTTGGACAGAAGCGATGCGTTTGCTCATTCGCTTCGGCCGGCGCCTTAAGGCGATAGGTGACAACGCCAGAATCCTCGTTGTTGGAAACATAGCGTACCTTCTCGCGGGCAAAATCTTTCAACTCAGCCAGCTCTGCTTTGAGCGCGGCATGACTTTCCGCCATCGCTACATAGTCGCCGTGCAGGGACGTGACCTTTTCCATGAGATCGCTGACGATCCCGCTGCTTTCCGCATAGGCTTTTGCCGAGGAAAGACGCCCAAGCAACTCAAAGACGCTCTTGAACGAATTTGCAGTAATGCCGCCGCTTACAGGCTCGGCCATGATGCTTCGCTCCACTAAAGCGAACGTGTGGTCATGCGCCCTCGGTGCTAGCAACACCGGGGGCGTATCCTTCTAGGGC
>JAFEDV010000108.1 GCA_018241475.1 Pseudomonadota bacterium
GCGTTCTGGACCGGCAGGTTCACGGCGTTGACCGTTTGCGGGTTCATCCACCATTCGTGTCGATCCATCGGATGACCGAGCTTGGCGAGCTGATGCGCGTACTCAACACGCTGACCGTTGATCTCGTTGGCGTAGGCATTGTCGGCGCTGACGGCATAGCTCGAATAGTCGCGCCAGGTGTCGGGATAGCCGACGCCGACCTCGATACCCTCGGCCTTTTGCAAAGCTTGGTCTCGCGTCGCCGGAGCCGCCGCGCCGTTCGGTCGCGGTGTGAACCTCAATCAGCCGCGCCGCGCCGCCTCAATCGCGGCCACGTCGATTTTCTTCATTGTCATCATCGCATCGAACGCACGCTTGGCTTCGGCGCCGCCGGCAGCCATGGCTTCGGTCAGTGCGCGCGGCGTGATCTGCCAGTTCAGGCCCCATCTGTCCTCGCACCAGCCGCAGGCGCTTCCCGCGCCGCCATTGCCGACGATCGCGTTCCAATAGCGGTCGGTTTCCGCCTGATCCTCGGTGGCGATCTGAAATGAGAAAGCTTCGGTCTGCGGAAACAGCGGCCCGCCGTTCAAGCCAATGCAGGGAATGCCGCATACGGTGAACTCAACGACGAGCGCGTCGCCTTGCTTGCCGCCCGGAAAATCGCTGGGCGCGCGGCGCACGGCGCTGACAGAGGAATTGGGGAATACCTCGGCATAGAAGCGCGCGGCGTCTTCGGCGTCGTGATTGTACCAGAGGCAGATGGTGTTCTTGCTCATGGCGGCTCCTTTCAGTGAGAGCTATATCGTTCCAAGGACGAACACGATCTGCGCCGTCCGACATCGACCGTGCCTTTGCAGCGGATTTTCTTGACTGACGAAAGGCCTAAGTGACCTCTCCGGTTCCCGCCGGCTGTTGATGTCGGGAGCAGCTTGGCGCGAGCGTTCTTGTGATGATCAAAAAAGAGCGAGTCGCATGACCATCACCATCGCCGTCTTCGAACGCCCGCTGGACCAGGGCGCGGGGCTGGCGCGGGACATGCGCGTGCGTTGGGCGCTGGAGGAGGTGGGTCAGCCTTATGAGGTGCGGCTGGTGCCGTGGGAGAAGTTCAAAGAAGACGCGCATCTCGCGCGCAATCCGTTCGGGCAGATTCCGACCTATGAGGAGGGCGATCTCGTGCTGTTCGAGTCGGGCGCGATCGTGCTGCACATTGCGCAGCGCTTTCCCGGTTTGCTGCCAACGGACGCCGACGCACGGGCGCGAGCGATCATGTGGCTGTTCGCGGCGCTGAACACGGTGGAGCCGCCGATCGTCGATCGCGACGTCGTCGAGTATTTCGAGGACGGCAGGAGTTGGCAAAACGAGCGGTTTGCCATGGTTGATGAACGCATTCGCGGGCGGCTGAATCAGCTTTCGGCGAGCATGGGCGACAGCGAATGGCTCGACGGCGCCTTCAGCGCCGCCGACATCATCATGGTGCACGTGCTGCGGCGTTTGGAGGGAACGGACATTCTGCAAGAGTATCCGAATCTGACGGCTTACGTGGCGCGCGCGACCGCGCGGCCGGCGTACAAGCGCGCGTTCGCGGCGCAGTTGGCGGTGTTCACGGGACGAGATCTATAAGTCGGTGCATTGAGTCGAACGGGTTGGAATTCATGATTGCGCGAGCGACGAGGCGGTTCACGGTCGCGGTTTGGATAGCGCTTGCGCAAGGTGCGGGAGCGACAACACTGACGTACTTGCCCACTGAACACGCCACCAATCACGCTCCGACAATTATTGTGCTGCAAAACGGACAAGTATTGGGATGCTGGTATTCAGGTCGTCATGAGGCCGACCGCGACGTGGCCATCATGTGTGCTGAAGGGAGCGCGGATGGCGCGAACTGGACCGCTCCGTGGGTCGCTGTGCCCGCCCACTTTGCGACGTCCGCCAAGAGCCTCGGCAATCCGGTGCTGACGCGCGATCGACATGGGCGTCTAATCCTGATCTTCGGTTGGATCCGCAGCCGACGCGTGCTGGGAGTGGAGACATGCCGCTCCTGGCAATGTGGGCGCATTGACGCGAGCGTGTCGCTCGACGACGGACACACTTGGACGACGCCGGCGCACTTGGATGCTCGTGCGGGCGCGCTGCCTCGCGCGCAGCCATTGTCACGCGGCGACGTCGATCTCATTCCGGTCTACCGCGAGGGCCGCGGCGCATCTGTCTTGGCGACTGACCTTGACGCCTTTGGACCGGCCGGGCCAGGCGACGTGCGAATAGACACAATTCCTGGGCGGCAATTGATGCAGCCCGCGTTGGCGGTCGCATCCGATGGAACGCTCTGGGCCTATCTTCGCGACGGACGGCGGCGAAGCATTTATGTTTCGCACTACGATCGGGCGCGGCGGGCCTGGATTCCCGCTGTTCCCACCAATTTGGAAAATCCTTCGAGCGCGGTGGAAGCATTCCTTGATCGGCGTGGCGCGATTGTTCTGATTTACAATCCGAGCAGAAGCGATCGCCGTGCGCTTGCACTTGCGCGCTCTGAAGACGGCATGCGGTTCGTCCGGGGTTGCGATCTCATCGCTGCCGATGAGGCTGGGCCGGTCGCCTATCCGGCGATCGCCGAGCCGACGCCAGGACATTGGGTGGTGTTGGCTTCTGCCTTCGACAAGCACAA
>JAFEDV010000109.1 GCA_018241475.1 Pseudomonadota bacterium
CGCTAGAAGGGGTGACGCGTTACATAGCGACAGTAGAAACAACAAAGCACCGAGTGTTCCAGTTTCTGGAAGCGTCAATCCTCCCAGATAACATGCTCGTTGTGATCGCAACCGAAGACGCATGGCTACTGTCAGTGCTCTCAAGCCGCATCCACACAACCTGGGCACCAGTTGCTGGCGGCTGGCTCGGCTTCGGCAACGACCCCCGCTATTCCAAATCCCGCACCTTCGACCCTTTTCGTTTCCCCGATCCGCCTGGGCCACGCAAAGCCAAGCTCCGCGCGCTCGGCGAAGAACTCGATGCCACGCGCAAGCGCGTGCAGGCCGAGCATCCCGATCTCACGCTCACCGGCCTCTACAATGTGCTGGAGAAGGTGAAGACCGGGGCGGAACTCACACCGCAAGACGAAGACGTGAAAACCCGGGGCCTCGTGCTCGTCATCAAGGATTTGCACGACCAGATCGACACTGCTGTCGGCGAAGCCTATGGCTGGCCCGCCCATTTGAGCGACGAAGAAATCCTCGAACGCCTCGTCGCCTTGAACGCCGAACGCGCCAAGGAAGAAGCGCAAGGCTTCGTCCGCTGGCTGCGCCCCGACTATCAAATCTCGCGCTTTGCCAAAGAAACCGCTGCCCCCAAAACCGGTGATCTCGATCTCGAACAGGCGCCAGCGCGCGCCGAAGCAACGCTGCCCACGTTCCCGTCGGATCGGTACGAACAGCCGCTCGCCGTGGAAGCCGCGCTCGCCGCCTACGCCCAACCGATCGACGCCGCTCACCTCACGCGATTGTTCAAAGGCAAGGCGACGGCGGCTCGGCAAGCACGAATAGCGCAAGTGCTGACGACGCTCACGCGTTACGGCCGCGTCATCGCACTCGAAGGCGGCAAATTCGCCGCCCGCCGCGCGGCTTAGGGCTTGCTTCGCGCGCACCGAGCCTCTCCCCCTGTCAGAAGAGGTTGCGTCAAGCTTGCTTCCGTAGCGCCACACGTGACAAGCGCGCCGAAATTTGGTGCGATGGGCGGCGGAACAAGGATGCGCTCCCCATGGCCAACCCAGATTACGTCTCGGTCCACAACGAAGACTTCGTCTTCGACTACGATCC
>JAFEDV010000010.1 GCA_018241475.1 Pseudomonadota bacterium
AGCGGGGCGGCGGCTTCGCTGAATTCCGCGCCACCTACGGCGGCCTGTTTTTCGGGCTGCACGCGGCGGGCCTGTTCTTCGCCGTCATGTGGATCGCGTTCGGCGGCGCGCTGATCGGCGTGATGGCGACGGGCGCCTGCGCCGTCATCGCCGCGGCCTGGGCGGGGACGGCGTTCGGCCGCGTGGTCTCCATGCTGCGCGACGGTTCTTACACGCGTTTCAATCTGTTCTCAGCCGGCTTGGAAGCAATGGTCGCCATCGTCATTGGCGCGCCCTGGCTGGTTTGGAGCACGGGCGCACGCTAGCGACGGGTGTAGGACTTGAGGTTCACTCGCTAAATTGCGTCGAGACAGGTTGTCGATTGCAGATTTCCGGAAATCTTCGCACCGTCGGCGAGGACGCCGCCAATCCATCGATCAGAAATCATTGATGCTCATGTCGGCGCGCCAAGGCCAGGCATGACGCCGCAAGCCGCACGTGGCTGGATCGAAGATGTCGCGCGTGAGGACGACGGTATTGGTCGGCGTTTCCTCGATGCGCACTTCGCGCACCGAGAACGGCAGTTTTTCATCGGCGACGAACGCCGAAAGCTTCAGCCAAAAGCACCCTGCCAATGCCTCCGTCGTGGGATCGCCCGGAAACGTCATGATCTGCGTCAGGCGTCCAGGCTCGCTCTCCCGGAAGAAGGCGATCAGCGGATCGTTCTCCCCCAGATGCAGTGTGTGATCGACGTGTTCGTCGATCCATTCATGCCAGCGCCGCTTCACCGCTTCGAACGGTGCGGCTGAGTTCGTTTCGGAAAACCGGAACGGCGCCGGCGGATCGAGGCGTACGGTGACGAATTCGTTGTGACCGTGCGGGATCGCGCATTTGGGGGAGCGGGTCGCCAGCAGCCGATGCGCCATCGCGTAGCGGCGCGTGAATTCCAGAGCAGCCATGACAGCCTCGGGCAATCCCGCAGAACAGGCGGGCGCCGCCGCTGCCATAAGCGCCGCGCGCGACGCCCGCAACGGTGCTTCGTTGGCGAGGCTGCTCAAGCGCGGCCCGACGCCGTCCCAGCTAGCTCCCGGATCGAGCCCACACGGGTTTACCGAGATTGACCTGGCTTGGCTTCGTCACGCCGCCGACGGCGCCGCCAATGACCGCGCCCGGCAGTGCGCCGACCCCGCCGAACACCGCGCCAGCGCCCGCCCCAATGGCGGCGCCGGAGGCAATCCGGTCGCCCATTTGTGTGCCGCAGGCAGCCAACATCAACAGCGCGCCCGCCGCGACCGCAAGCCTAAGCATGGTTGTCCTCCTGATGACGCAGAAGCTAACAACGCCGTACCGCCTTGACCGGTTCCTAGAACCAGCCCCGCCACCGGGCAGCCAGAAACAGCGCCAGAGGCGCGATGATCATCAGCAGGAAGCCGACCCACGCTCCCCATGGCTCGTGAAACCAGGTCATGCCGACGAAATTCATGCCGAAGATCGAGGCGATCAATGTCGGCGGCACGAACGCGATCGTCGCCAGTGAAAGCGCTTTCAGCGTGTCCGACTGGGTCGAGCCGATCAGCCCCAGCGCCGCGTCCTGCAAGTAGGAGACGCGATTGAGCAGCGTCTCCGCCAAGCGCTCCAACTCGTCGACATCCCGCTCCAGCGCGGCCACCTTGCCTTCGTCGACGCCGTGCTTCTTGCAGACCGAGTGCGTGAAGGCGAGCAGACGTTGCAGGCTGGAAAGGCTATCAGCCGAGAGTGCGATCAACATGCCGATGCGTCCAAGCACGCGCAGGCTCTCGCGCAGATCGGGCGCCGGATCCCTCTCGAACACTCCCATCGCGGCGTCGTGCGAATTGTGTTGGGCTTCGCTCAGCATGTCCGCGAGCCGCTCAGCGGCGCCTTCGATCAGCGCCAACAGCACATCGGCGCCCGTCTTGGCCGAACCGATGCGCGCCGAAGCGCGGCCTTGGCCGACATCGAATGCACGTGGCCGGATTTGGCGTACGGTGACGAGCTTTTCGTGGACAAGAATGAAGGTGACCGGCCCCGAAACGAACGGTCCCTCGTCCCGCCGCCCCAGCAGCGTCGCCGTCACATAGAGTTCGCCATCCTCCTCGTAGAAACGCGCGGATTCCTCCACCGCGGCGCGCTCGGCCGGTGTCGGCACATTGATGCCGAGTATGGCTTCGACCCGGTCTTCCTCTTCGGCGGTCGGCGATTCGAGGTCATACCAAAGCGCCGAGGGATCGTCCGGCGACGGCGCTTCGGCGCCGCCCTTGGAGAGAATGCGAAGCATGGCGCGCGGTGTGCCGCTCAACCAGGTCCGATGCAAGCCATCCCCGATCGCCGGCGGTCCAGACTCAGTCGGTGCGCACGGTGGCGCCGCGCGCCATAACGTAGCGCACGTGTTCCAGCGTGCTTACATCGCTCAGCGGATCGCCGTCGACGCCGACGATGTCGGCCGAGTAGCCCGGCGCGATGCGGCCAATGGTTCCGGTGAGCTGCAGATGATCGGCCGCGTCGACGGTCGCCATCTGGATGGCCTCCAGCGGAGACAGCCCCGCGCCCACCAGCAGCACGAACTCATGCGCGTTCATGCCGTGCGGCGAAACGCCGGTGTCGGTGCCGAACGCCATCCGCACATGCGCGGCGTGCGCGCGGCGCACCATTGCTTGCAGAGCGGGGCCGACCATCAACGCCTTCGCCGTTTGCGCCGGCGTCAGCGTGCCGCCCTGCTGGGCCAGCCGCGTCACCCACCAGCCGGCCATCATCGTCGGCACCAGATAGCGGTTGCCTTGATGGAATAGGCGGAAGGATTCCGCATCCGAATAAGTGCCATGCTCGATGGAATCGACGCCCGCTTGCAGCGCCGCGTTGATGCCGTCAACGCCGTGCGCATGGGCGGTGACGCGCCGGCCCATCGCGTGCGCCGCGTCGACGATGGCGCGCAATTCGTCGGCGCTGAATTGCTGGCCGACGCCCGCAGCCGTGTTCGAAAGCACGCCGCCCGTAGCAGTGATCTTGATCAGATCGGCTCCTGCTTGGACTTGTCGGCGCACAGCTCGGCGACACGCATCGGCCCCTGAACACGCAGCAGGGCTGCGCAGCACATTCAGCACATCCGGTGCGTAGCCATTTTCGTCGGCGTGGCCGCCATCAGGGGTGACGATGTAGCCAGACGCCAAAATGCGCGGGCCCGGAAAGCGATTTTCCGCAATCGCGCGCCTTAGGCCGAAGACCGCATCGTTCGGCCCGCCGACGTCGGCGACGGTTGTAAATCCCGCCATAACGGTTTTCCGCGCGTTCTCGACGCCGCGTAACGCATCGTCCGTGACCGTGAGCGTCACCTCGTCGAGCAGTTGATTCGGCCCGAGTTCGCTGGTGAGGTGCACGTGGCAATCCGCAAAGCCGGGCAACACGAAGCGATTGGTCTCATCGACCACCGTTGCGCCGTCGCGCCCTACGTAGCCGGCTTCGATGCCGACGATGCGACCGTCGGCGCCAACCAAGATCGATTGCTGTGATAGCACGCGTCCGGTGGAGGGATCGGCGAGCAGCCGGCCAGCGTGAATGATGGTTGTGACCTGCGCCGGCGGTGCGGTAGACGCCGCTGGCGGCGTTTGCGCCAGGCTTGACGATGCGAGCATAAAGACGGCGCTCACGGCGCCTGCGAACGCGACGGCGCGATGCAACATGGCGGAACCCCCAAAACGAACCTGCGGATCGCGACATTCACCGCTCCGCGCAAGCCGTCAACTGATTACCCGCCTTTGGCGGCGATCACGAAAACGCGGTGGAACGGGAAATAGGTCCGCCCGTCGCCTTCCGGCGGATAGGCGCGCTTAAGGCGCGCCGCCAGATTGGCTTCGAAACTGGCGCGCTCATCCGCGTTGAGGCGCGCAAGATACGGCCGAAGCGCGCTGCCCGAAATCCATTTCAAGACGGCGTCATCGCCTTCGAGGATATGCAGATAGGCCGTCGACCACACGTCAAGAGTGGCGCCGCACGGCGCCAATGCGCGGGCATAGTCCAACGCGCCCAGCAGCGCCGGCCGAAACACGCCGCGCAACTTCTCCGCCCAGGGTCCGTCCTGCGCGGCAGCGCGCATTTCGACATGGCTCGGCTTGTCGAAATTCTGCGGGACCTGCAACGCCAGCACGCCGCCAGGCGCCAGCGCCTGAAACAGGCGCGTCGCCACCGATAGGGGATCGGCAGTCCAGTGCAACGCGGCGTTGGCGTAAATGAGATCGGGCGCCTCTCGCGGCGTCCAGGTTTCGAGGTCGCCCGCCTCGAACCTCGCGTTCACATGCGCCGCGCGCGCTTGCGCCAGCATCGCTTCGTCGGAATCGACGCCGAGGATGTCCGCCTTCGGATAACGCGAGGCAAGCAGCGCCGTCGAATTGCCCGGTCCGCAACCGAGATCGACAATCCGTTGCGGTTCAGAAAGCGGCGCCCGCGCCAACAAATCCGCGGCCGCCCGCGTCCGCTCGCCGCCGAACTTGAGATAGACATCGGGGTCCCAGGTCATACTGGACCGCCGGCGCCCCCGCCGGCATTCTTACGCCACCAAGCTGACGAAAATCTCCAATCCTCCGGTCGCGCCGCCAGTCGAGCGGCGACCGGGTTGTTTTCAACATATGCGAGCGTCGTATTGAACTGTTGATCCGTTCGCATGAAGCGGTCGAAATACTCGCGGCGCCACACTGGGCCTTTGCGGCTTTGCAGCCGATTTATGCGGTGCGCCGATATTGATTTCCACGCTTGAACGATATCCGCTAAGCGCTCGCGTTCTGACTGCGCCGCTAGGACATGGACGTGTGTTGGCATGATGCACCAAGCGATCAGCGAATAGCGATTACCATCATCGTGCAGCAAACACGCCTCGACAAGCGTTGCATTATTGCTATCGGCAAGCAGGCGCTCGCCGTGTCCTGCGTCAAGTTCCCGCTCGGACCAAAGAAAGCGCTCTTTGGCAGTACGAAGGGGAACGACGTCCGCCGGCAGCGCATCGTGCAACCCAAAGACAACGTGCTGCACTAACGTTGATGCATCGCAGTGCGGCAGGTAGCCTCTCGATCGCCAGCCCGCGTGCTCAAAAATGCCGGCGAGGGCGCCGGCGGTCCAGTTGCCGCTCATGCCAGCCCGGCCTTCTGCGCATAGTGAAACGATGCGGCGGCCAGGGGCCGGATGCGCTGGATCATTTGCGTCGCATGGGCGCTTGCCGCCGTACCGTCCCGCACGCGCCCGGCGATGCCCTGCAGAATGCAGGCAAGGCGGAAGGCATTGTAGGAGAAATACCAGTCGAGTTCGGGAATGCCGTTTCGCCCGGTTTTTTCACAATACAGCGCCACCACTTCTTCCAGTGTCGGAATGCCCAGCGGTTTCAAATCCATTCCGCCCAGCCCCGCGCGGCCGTCGCTCGGCATCACCCAGCTCATCAGATAATAGGTGAAGTCTCCGAGCGGATCGCCCAGCGTTGACAATTCCCAGTCCAGCACCGCGATCACGCGCGGCTCGCTTTCGTGGATGATGAGATTGTCTAACCGATAGTCGCCATGCACGATTGACGTGCGCTCGCCCGCCGGAATGGTCTTCGGCAGCCACTCGATCAGCCGGTTCATCTCGTCGATGTTTTCGGTTTCGCTGAGCTTGTATTGCTTCGACCAGCGATCGATTTGCCGCGCGAAATAGTTTCCGGCCTTGCCGTAATCGCCTAGGCCGATCTTCGCGTAGTCGGTCATGTGCAGGCGCGCAAGCGTCGCGATCTTGTTCTCGTAGAGGGCGCGGCGATCTTGCTTGCCGAGTTCCGGCAGTTTGCCGTCCCAGAGCACGCGGCCTTCGACCATATCCATGACATAGAACATGGCGCCGATGACGCTGTCGTCGCTGCAGAGCGCATATTGGCGCGCCACCGGAAAGCCGGTGGGGTAGAGCGCCGACATGACCCGGAATTCGCGGTCCACCGCATGGGCGCTCGGCAGCAGTTTTCCGGACGGCTTCTTGCGCAGCACGTATTTCTTGGTCGGGGTGACGAGCTGGTAGGTCGGGTTCGATTGTCCGCCCTTGAACTGGTTGACGCTCAGCGGTCCGCGAAAGCCTTCAACATGGGCCGTCAGCCATTTCGTCAACGCCGCTTCGTCGAGTTTGTGGCGTTCCTCGACAGGCTTCACGCCCTTGAACTGCGCATGGGGATCGGCGTCGGTCATGTCGGTGTTCTGAACCCTCTCCCCCGCGAGGGGGAGGGGCAGGGTGAGGGGGTGACGCAAAACTTTCAAGCGCCGGCGATCACCCTCACCCCAACGCTCTCCCTCAAGAGGGTGAGGGAGCGATCAGCTCAGCGCACGCCAGCCGATGTCGCGGCGGCAGAAACCGCCCGGCCAATCGATCAGATTGACCGCCATGTATGCGCGCGCAACCGCGTCTTTCAGGGTGTCGCCAGCTGCTGTCACGTTCCGTACGCGCCCGCCGGCGGCGCGCAACAGGCCGTCGGAGTCGCGCTTCGTGCCAGCGTGGAAGATCTCCACGCCCTCGACATTGCGCGCATCCTCCAGCCCGCGGATCA
>JAFEDV010000110.1 GCA_018241475.1 Pseudomonadota bacterium
CGCATAGCGAATAGGGCTCAATCCTACTCACTATTGACTATTGACTACTCACTTGCGCCCGTTGGCGCACACTGCACATCGATCGGGAACGGAAATTAGGCGCTAAGAGCGTTCGAGAACCCCAGCGTCGCAAGGATCGGTCGGGAGGCAATCCCGTTCAGCGAAGAGCAAGCGCCGATCTTCATCGATGCGGCTTCCGTTATCGAAGCTTCATCGGCTTGTCTGCCCAAACGCATGGCCCCTCGCGGCTCGGTAGCAACGCCACTGAGTTTCCGCCGGTCGCCAAAACAAATCACGTGGGGCGCGCAAGCGGCAAAACCCCAAACTACCTTTTCCTGCGCAAGCTTCTTGCGCGCCCCGCTCTCCCATCTTCGAGAGCAGAACTTTACTTTGGCTTTTCCAGTCGAGGATCAGCAGACGATGAAGCGCGCCATCACTATGGACCGCCGGCGCCCTCGCCGGCATGCGCGAAACCTTCAGGATAAAGCACGCGCCGGCGAAGCGCCGGCGCTCCGTAGCTACGTTAACGCCGGAACGGCGCCGTGCAGCGCGCGCCGTTGTGCGGCGAACCCAGCGACACCGCGCCAAGCGTCAGCTGATGTGTGTCCACGCTCACCGTACCCGACAGCACGCGATCCGTTGGCTGATAATTGCCGCCCTCCACCGTTAACGTGAGCACGCGCGTATGCGCATCGTAACGCCAGGCGCCCCAATAATCCTTGTAGGTCTCGAACGGCAGCCAGGTGACCGAGTAATGTCCGTCCGCTTCGAAGATCAGTTCGCGCACCGGCGCCGCGCCCGCGCACTCCGCCTCATCCTGATGCCAAATCCCCACCAATTGCGCCGGCGCGCTATTGCTCTGCGGCGTCGTGCAGCCCGTCGCCACGGTAACCAAACCCAGGAGCAAGACCTTCACCCACCGCATCGTCACCTCCCACGCATCCGCGCGTTATCCTTACTCGAACGAACACTCGCGTGCGAGCGTTGAAAACGCGCGCAGAACTTGCGCCGCAATGCGCCAGTTCGCCTGCGGTCGCCGCATTGACGATGAATGCTGTGCGAAATCGTAACGAAACTCGCGCGTTCAGCTGTCTAAACCGGCG
>JAFEDV010000111.1 GCA_018241475.1 Pseudomonadota bacterium
CAGCGTCACCGGCGCGAGTTGAAGCGCGACGTGCGGCGCCGGCTGTACCGCGTGCGCGCCCAAATGCTTCTCAGCAAAGCTGAAAATCAGGATCGCCGCGGCGGCAATCAAACCCGCGATAATGCCGAGGCCGTTTTCATTTCCGCACATCGTACCCTCCGTTGAATTTGTTCGACCGCTCAGTGGGCCAGCGCCACCGAAAGCGCTGTCGCAACGCCAATGACGACCGCCACCAGGCTTCCGACGCTCCATTGTCCGCAGCGCAACCAGTCCGGCATGTCGTGTTCCCACGTCTAAATGACAGGCTTACTTTACATCTCCCAATAGCGATGTCAAGTCTCCTTAGCAATATGCCACGTTGACTTGCGCATTGTCGGGGGAGCGGTTTTGGCCATGCTCGCGCGCATGGCGATTTGTGGGATCGACGAGGCCGGGCGCGGCCCGCTGGCGGGGCCGGTGGTGGCGGCGGCGGTCATCCTGCCTGCGAAAGGCCGGCCCAAGGGGCTTGACGATTCCAAACAATTGACGGCGGAAGCGCGCGAAGAGCTCGCCGCGAAGATTCGCGCCGTCAGCGTCGTGGGCGTCGGCGTCGCCAGCGTCGAGGAGATCGACAGCCTGAACATCCTGCGCGCCTCGCATCTGGCCATGCGCCGCGCCTTCGACGAATTGATCAAAATCCAAACGCCGGTCGCGGCCATCGTCGACGGCAACATGGCGCCCGACCTCCCATGTCCAGTCGAATGGGTGATCGATGGCGATGTGATCGTGCCGATCGTCTCCGCCGCGTCGATCATCGCCAAGGTCGAGCGTGATCGGATGATGACGGAGCTCTGCGCGCAATATCCCGGCTACGCGTTCTCGAAGCATAAGGGCTATTCGACGCCGGAGCATTTCGAAGCGCTGGCGCGGCTCGGCCCCTGCGCTATTCATCGGCGCAGCTTCAAACCGGTGCAGGACGCGCTGCAAGCTCAGCTTCAATTGCGCGCCGCGAGCTGAATTGTTCCGACGCTCAACGTGACGCGATCGCCGTTGCCGATATTGCGCGCGCGCACCGGCTCGCCCGATGGCGCAAAGGCGAGGTCGCGGGAATGGAGTGCGGCGGCGAGCGCCTGCAACTGCCGCTGCTCCACAATAACGGCGTCGCCGGGATTGGCGTGTTGGCCGGCATCCTCGGCGGCGGCCAGATGTGCGTCCGTGCGCGTTGAAAACACGATGCTGGTCTCGCGATAGCCGACGACCCAGAGCGGCCGGCTTTCAAGCCCAGCACGATTGAGCGCCGCCGTGGCTTGCGCCGTGGGCTGCACGCCGTGCGCCAACGGCAACAAAATTTGACGCACGCTGAAGGACAGCAGCAATGCGCAGAAGGCGCCCGCGGCCACGCGCGAGGAAATTTTCGAGGAAAAAGCAAAGTGCGCCAGCATCACGACAAATGCGATGCCCACTGCCATCGCTGCCCCTGTCACCAACCCACGCGCTCCGGAATCAACGAAAGACGCAGCTTGGGTGATCAACACAACGGCAGCCGCGCCAACCAAAGCCGAGAGCGCCACGCCGATCCACTTGCTTACCCGCCACTTGCCCTCAAGCGCCGCCGCCAATCCCGCGCCGCATAAGAGCGCCAGCGCCGGATAGAGCGGCAGCGGATAGTGCGGCAGCTTGGTGGGCGTCAGCTCGAACATGATGAAGCTGGGCAACGCCCAGGCGATCAGGAAGCGCAGGCCGCGCAGCGTTTCCTCGGCGCGCGGCGCGCGCAGCGTCCGCCAGATCAGCCGCACCGCGAACGGCAGCGCGAAGGTCGCCGGGAAGATCAGCACCGAGAGCAGCAGCAAGTGATAACCAGGCGGGCCGGCGTGCCCTTCCGAGCCGCCGCTGACTTTTGTGCCGAGATCGTGCCCGATGGCTTCGGCGAAGAAGCGCCCATTGGTGGCCTGATAGATGGCGAGCATCCAGGGCAGCACGATCAGCAGCATGAGCACCGGGCCCGCCCACCAGGCGAGCGCCTTCATCCAACGCCAACGACGCTCCCATAAGGCCAGCGGGAAAAGCGTGAGCGCCACAATCAACGGAGCGATCGGCCCTTTGATCAGGATCGCCGCACCGAGCGCCGCCCAGAATACGAGCGCCAGCAGGCGTGGCCGCTTCGCGCCCATATACAGATGCGCCGCTGCCGCCAGCGCCAGCGCGGTGAAGCCGCACAGCGCCGCGTCGGTCTTGGCGGTCATGCCTTCGAAGCCGAGCAGCAGGCCCGAGGCAAACAGCGCCGCGCCCCAGAACGCGGCGCGCGCACCGATCAGCCGCGTTCCCGCCCACAAGGTCGCCAGCGCCGCCATCAGCACGCCAAGCGCGGACGGCACACGGTACATCCAGATTGCATTCAGGCGATGCGTGAGCGGTTCGAACACCTGCACCGACGCCGCCTGCAGCCAGTGAATGCCGACCGGCTTCTTGCTGCGCTCTTCGTCCTGGATGCGGATGCGGACGTAGTCGCCGCTCTCCACCATCTGGCGACTGGCCTGCGCGAAGCGCGCCTCGTCGCGATCCATCACCGGCACCGCGCCCGCGCCAAACAGCGCCGACGCCAGCGCAATGAGCGCGATCAGCGCGTAGGCCCGC
>JAFEDV010000112.1 GCA_018241475.1 Pseudomonadota bacterium
GGCTGTATGCGGAGAATCCGGAGACTGGGTTTTTGCCGAGCACCGGCCGTATTGACCATTTTGTGTTGCCGGAGTCGCCAACGCGCGTCGAGAGCGCGATCGATTGGGGAGTAGAAGTCAGCTCATTCTACGATCCCATGATCGCGAAATTCATTTCTCATGCCGCGTCGCGCGAGGCGGCGATGGTTCGCCTGCGGCATGCATGCGAGGCGACAGAAATCTGGCCTGTAAGAACAAACGCGGGCTTCCTCGCGCGGTGCCTGAACAACGAGCGGTTTGAAGCTGGCGACCTGGATACCGGCTTGATTACCGCTGCCGGCGAAAAGCTCACAACGAGGCCCGCTCCGAACACCAATGTGGCGGCTAGTGCAGCTTGGGCTATCGCGGTGGGGCCCGCCACGATGCCCCCGCGGCTTAGCGGTAATCTCGCGCTGTCCTCTCCTTGGCGCAGCTTGGAGGGATTTAGGCTCAACGCTGCTGCACGCGCCGTTGTGCATATGCGCGACGATCGCAACGCGCGCTATGTCGCCAGCCCTGCGTTTGGAAGTTCGCTTGAACACGTTTTGCTCAAGAATGGACACGCGATCGTATTTGTTGCTGGCGATGTATACGAATTCACGCTTGACACCGGCGAGCGGGCGGAGGGCGAGGCTGCGGCGGGTGACGGCGCGATCTTGTCGCCGATGCCGGGCAAGATTGTTTCTGTGGCGGCGAAGCAAGGCGCCAGCGTGAAGAAGGGCGATGCGCTTGTGGTGCTCGAAGCGATGAAAATGGAGCACACGTTGACGGCGCCGTTCGATGGGAAGGTGGTCGAGCTGAAGGCGAAGACTGGCGATCAGGTGAGCGAAGGCGTGCCGCTGGCTAAGTTGGCAAAGCATTAGGCATTGGCGCGCACTGGTCCTCTCCCGCACGGGGAGAAGGGCAGGTCTAAGCCGCCGCGAACTCTGCATCTTCCGGCGCCGGATGATGCGCCGTGCTGCCGAACGTCACGTTGACGCCGACCACCGCGTGCTCCGGCACCGAGGCGTTGCTTGGCACGGAAGCGCCGGCGTCGAGCCGCGCGCCGATGCCGATGAAGGCGTGCGAGCCCACGTGTACTTCGCGCACCAGGATGCGTGAACAGGCCGTCTCCACCTTGTTGCGGCAGTGTGCGTAGAGCTGGACCTTGTGCGAGAAGACGACGCGGTTGCCGATGTCCATCAGATTGCGGTCGAGCACGTCCATGCGCACGGGCCACTCCA
>JAFEDV010000113.1 GCA_018241475.1 Pseudomonadota bacterium
CGCCAATGCTTCGCGCATCAACACCCGACGCGCACGCCCTAGCGGCGTCTCCGTCCCCAGGCGCGCAATCGCACGCCGGTCGACGTCCAGCGCGCGCAGCGTTTCTCGCAACGCGTGCTGAGGGTGCTGATCGCCGATCATGTCCCATGAGGCGTCGTCGAGTTCGACATCGAGGCCCGGCAGCACGACGACGCCACGCGGCAAGCCGGCCACCACACGCATCAAGTCGCGCGTCGTCGCGATCGAGCCGGTGGAGCCCGCGATCACGATCGGCCGCGCCGGCGGGCTGGCGCGCCAGCGCGCCGTCAGCGCCTTGCGCAACTCGGCGCCATAGGCGGCGAAATCGCTCAGCCCCTCCTCCTTGAGATGCTGGGGCCAGTAGGCAGCGATGATTTCCAGGAAGCGTGCGCCGCCTTCCCAGTGGCGTGCGAGATCGATGTCCTCGACCAGTGTCTTTAGCTTTTCCCAGGCGACGCGCTCGACGGTCGCGGCGCTATCCAGCAGATTCGCCAACTCGTCCGCCAGCGCCAAGGCGCGTGCGGGATCTTCGACGCCGTTCTGCGCCTGGTCGCGCTTCCGGATCAGCGACGCCAATTCCATGCGCCGGCGCATTCTCGGAATCTGCGGCGGCGTTTCGAGCGTCTCTGCGCCCCACACGTCGGGATCGTCGTCGGCGTACGGATCGCCCAGCGGGCGGATGGTCGGCAACAGCGCCGCCCCGCCCAGGCGCTTAGCGAACGCATCGACCAGTCCGCGCGCAGCGCGCCGGTTCGGCAGCAGCACCAATGCGTCGGAGAGCGCGAACGGATCGTCCTCGCGATTGAGCGCGTCCACCATCGCGCCCGCGAGCAATTCCAGGAACGGCGCGGCGGCGGGCGCGGCGCGCAGACGCGGCGCCGGACCGTCGAACAACCCCGGGTCGCTCATAAGGCCGGCGCCGCCGCCAGGCGAGCCTCGGCCTGCTCCCTGGCGCGCGGATCGCCGACATGCATCCAGAAGCCGCCGAGCGGCGCGCCGTAGAGGCGGCCCTCGCCGATCAGGCGCTTCCACACGCGCATGAACGAGAACGGCTCGAGCGGCTCGTTATCCATGATCGAAGGATCGATGATCTGCACCCCCATGTAAGCCCATGGCGAATGCGGCATCCGTCCGCGCAGCGTCAGCAGCCCATGCTCATCCATGAAGAAATCGCCGGCGCCGTCGAAGCCGAGGCATTGATCCATCGCCGCCAGCATCAGTTGCGCGCCCATGCGCACAGGATCGAAGCCGCGCGCGAGGCGCGCCATCGCAGAGCCATGCGGCTCCGCCCACACCGAATCGATGTTGCAGAGAAAGACCGGCTTGTCGCCCAGCAGCGCCCGCGCCTGGCGCACGCCGCCGCCGGTTTCCATAAGCAGAGCGCGCTCATCCGAAATGACGATCTCGATGTCGCCGCGCCGCTTCAGATGCGCCTCAAGCAAGTCCGCGAACGCATGAACGTTGACGATCGCACGCTTCACGCCGGCTTCCACGCAACGGTCGAGCACATGATCGATGAGCGCGCGCCCCGCCACCGGCACCAGCGCTTTCGGCCGGTCGTCGGTCAGCGGGCGCATGCGCGTGCCGAGCCCGGCGGCGAGCACCATCGCGGTTTCGGGGATCATCTGCCGCTCCCCGCGCAGGCATCCGTCAACGCTCCCCGGTCGCAGCGAAGCGGAGGGCCGGGGTCCATCGGAGATATAGACGCGACGCGATGGCGTCTCGCCGACCTATCGGCCCCGGATCGGCGCTCGCTCGCGCGAGCTTGTCCGGGGAGCGTGTATCTGCATACGCGGCTCACCCTCATGCCGCCTTCTCCAGGTACGGCCCGGCCACCTCTTCGACAAACGCGCGCGCATCGGCGAGCGCGGGATTTTCAAGCGTACGGCGAAGATGGCCCCACATGCGCGGCATGAACTCGCGGTAGCGCAGCTTGCCGTCGCGCGCCGTCAGCCGCGAAAAGATGCCCAGGATGCGCATGACGTTGATGGCGCCGAGCACCGAAAGCTCGCGCTTGAACTCCGCCTCGCTGACGCCGCTGAGATCGAGATAGGCGCGGATCGCCGCTTCATGCGCGGCCGGACTTACGTCGCGCCGCGCGTCGTGCAGCAACATGGAGAAATCCCATGCGCGCCAGCCGCGCACGGCATCCTGGAAGTCCAGCAAGCCGACGCGCTGCAAGCCTTGCCGCTCCGGCAGCCACAGCAAATTTTCCGCGTGATAGTCGCGTATCGTAAACGCGCGCGGAAAACCCAGCGCCTTGACGATCAACCCGTCGCGCACCTTCTCCCAGCGGACGCGTGCGGCATCATCGATGCGGATATTCTCCGCCCTTGGCAGCCATTCTACGAACAGGTCCGCGTTCACTTCGAGTGCGAGCGCGTCGTAATCCAGAAGCGGCCAAACCGCGCCGTCGGGCGCTGTCAGCTTCGCCGGCGCCTGCGCCGCATGCACATGCGCCAGCAATTCCGCCGCCGCCTGATAAAGCGGAATCTCATCGGCGCCCTTGCCGATGACGTTGGCGTAAAGATCGTCGCCCAGGTCTTCGAGCACGGCGTAGCCCGCCGCCGCGTCCATTCCGTAGATTTCGGGCGCGGCGAGTCCGATCGATCTCAGATATTCCGCAACCGCGCCGAAGGCTTCCACACGCGACGCCGCCAGGCGCGCCACCGCGTTCCAACCCATCGCGCGCCGCTCCGCCACCGTCGCGCCCGGCGGACAGGGAGGATCTTCCTTCAATGGCGCATCCATGAGCACTGCTCGCCGATCGCGCGCGCGCAAGCGCTCGTAGCTCCGCGTCGAGGCGTCGCCCGCCAGGGGCGCGCGTTCCGCGTCGGCAAAGCCCGTTTGTTCGAGCAGCCGCCTCAGAGACTCAGATCGATCCAACACGCGCTCC
>JAFEDV010000114.1 GCA_018241475.1 Pseudomonadota bacterium
AGAGAATGATGTTCGGCTGGATGCCGATTGAGCGCAGCTCTTTGACGCTGTGCTGCGTCGGCTTGGTCTTCATCTCACCGGCTGACGGAATGTACGGCAGCAGCGTCAAATGCACGAACGCGGCCTGCCCCGGATCGAGTTCCTGGCCGAGTTGGCGGATGGCCTCGAAGAACGGCAACCCTTCGATGTCGCCGACCGTGCCGCCGATTTCGCAGAGCACGAAATCGGCCCCGCCATGATCGCTCAGAATGAAATCCTTGATGGCGTTGGTGACGTGCGGGATGACCTGCACCGTGGCGCCCAGATAATCGCCGCGCCGCTCCTTGGCGATGATGTCCTGGTAGATGCGCCCCGTGGTGATGTTGTCCGCTTGCGTGGCGAAGACGCCGGTGAAGCGCTCGTAGTGGCCAAGATCGAGATCAGTCTCGGCGCCGTCGTCAGTGACGAAGACTTCGCCATGCTGGTACGGGCTCATCGTGCCGGGATCGACGTTGAGGTAAGGATCGAGTTTGCGGAGGCGGACCCGGTACCCTCGGGCCTGGAGGAGCGCGCCAAGGGCGGCGGAGGCGATGCCCTTCCCAAGGGAAGAGACCACGCCTCCGGTAATAAACACGTAGCGCGCCATTAACCTTCCAAATGGGCCCGGCGTTTTGCGCGGGCCGGCTTAAAGCTTACTGGTCCGGACCAGCGCGCTGACGGCGAACTGGCTGCACGCCAGCATCGCTCGATTCGGGCGCGGTTTGACCATCCGCGAGAGCCTGCGCCCCCGGCGAAGTCGGCAGGATCAGCCGTGGCTGCGTGCTTGATGGGCTTGTTGCCGAACCGGAACGGTGCGTCGCTGCGGCAGAAGTCGCCGCCGGATGCGCCGTCGCGCCGACAGAAGCCGGCGTCGTTGCGGTGCGCAGCGGAGGCGCAGTCGGGAGCGGAGAAGCCACGTGCTGCTGCTGCGTCGCCGGCGGACGCACCTGCAGCGGAGCAGCGCGCTCCCCGAGATTGGTGGAAGCCGGCGTCGTTTGGGGCGTCGCCGCGGAGGCCGCGGACGGACCCGGCAGCAGCGCAGCGGCTAGCTGAGACTGCGCCGCCTGCGGCGCGCTGCTTTGCGTCGGATCGGGATGCGCAGGTTGAGCCGGCGCGGGTTGCACCGGCGCCGGCGTCGCCGGCAGCGAGATCGGCGCATTGCGCGGCACGATGTCGAACACCGAGCGGCCCTCCGTCGATGCGGCGCCCGAAAGCACGGTGAGCGAAAGCGAGGTGAGCAGAAAGAAGAAGCCGGCGACTTGCGTCATCTTCGCGAGCGCGTCGGCGGCGCCGCGTCCGCTCATCAGGGCGCCCGAACCGCCCCCGCCCATGCCCAGCGCGCCGCCTTCGGAACGCTGCAACAGGACGAGCCCAATCAGGGCTATGCAAACCACGAGGTGGATGCTGAGAACGATCAACTGCATCGCCTAATCCGTATCCCCGCACCTTCGCACCGTCACATGGGTGCGCGCGAAAGGGCGCTCAATAGCCGAGGCTCACCCTAAACGCTAGTCCGCCGTGGCGCACGCTCACGACGCAGCCGGGTGGGCCAGAATAATGGCCGAAAAGTCATCGGCTTTGAGGCTTGCTCGCCCCACGAGCGCTCCGTCGACGCCAGGCGCCCCAAAAATCTCGCCCGCATTCTTCGGGTTGACCGAACCGCCATAGAGGATGCGTGCGCCCATGCTCCTGCCTGCCAGGGTCTTGCCGATGAGGTCATGGACGTCGGCGATCTCGGCGAGCGTCGGCGTGGCGTTGCCGCCGATGGCCCAGACCGGCTCATAAGCCACGACAAACGTCCCGCCCGTTTGGGGAATGCTGTCCTGGATTTGACGCGCGACGACTTCGCCGAGGCGGCCCCCGGCGCGCTCGCTGTGGGTTTCGCCAACACAGACAATGGGGATGAGCCCAGCTGTGAGCGCCGCTTCGGCCTTGGCGCGAACCACGGCGTCGGTTTCCCCGAAAATGGTGCGGCGCTCAGAGTGGCCGACGATGACATAGCGAGCGCCCGCATCGGCCAGCATGGCTGCGCTCACATCGCCCGTGCGGGCGCTGTCGGCGGCGACGGCGCTGCAATCTTGGGCCCCGATCAGGACCGAGGTGTCCTTGGCGCGCCATGCGGCGACGGCCACCATGGGCGCTGGCGGGCAGACCAGAACGTCGATGACCTCGGAAACCCGCCCTACCCGGCTCGCCAGCAGCGCGATTTCGCCAAGATCGGCCTGGCGGCCGAACATCTTCCAGTTTCCGGCGATCAGCGGCTTCGAGGCGGCCATTGGTCTTCCTTTGCAGCACAGGGCAGCGATTGCCCGGCCCGAGGGGGCTCTCTATGGTCCGCCCGCTTCGGCCATCGGGATGTCCTCATGCTGTTGGAAATGCGAAAAGTCACGCGCGGCGTGTTCGCGACCGTGATTCTCGGCGCGATCGCGGTAGCGATGGTGCTGTTTCTCATCCCGCGGATCGGCGGCAGTTCCTTTACGGCGTCGGTGGCCCAGGTCGGCAACACCGCGATCGGGCCGGCGGAGCTGTCGCGTAACCTCGACGCGGCAATCGAGCAGGCCAATGCCAACGGCCAGCACGTCACCCGCGACGAAGCCATCGCCCAGAACGCCCACCGCCAGGTGCTTGAGGGTCTTATCCGGCGAACGGCGCTCTACGAATACGCCCGGCGCCAGGGCGTGGACGTCAGCGACGCGCAACTGGCGAGCATGGTCCGCCAGATGCAGGGTCTGCAGAACCCGGTTACCGGCCGTTTCGACGAGGCGATGCTCGACCAGGCGCTCTCGCGCCGGCGTCTGACGCGCGCCGATTTTCTCAATGATCTGCGCGTCGAGGCGACGGACGGCATGGTGATGGAGTCGCTCGTCGCGGGCGTGCGTCCGCCGCCAAGTTACGGCGCGCTTTTGGTGGCCTATCGGAACGAAAGCCGGATTGTCAGTGTTGCCGAGGCGCCGGTCTCGGTGGTCGGCGCACCGCCCGCACCCACCGAAGCGCAATTGCAGGCCTTCTATCAGACGACGCGCGAAGCCTGGCGGGTGCCGGAGTATCGCGCAGTGACGCTCGTCTATGCGCGCGACGCGGATTTCGCGGCCCGCGCCAATGTCACCGACGCTCAAATAGACGCACTGTACGAACAGCGCCGCGCTAGCCTCACTCAGCCCGAGAAGCGCAGTTCCATCCGCATCGCCGCGCAAAACGAACAGCAAGCCAACGCGATCGCCCAGCGCTTGGCGCACGGCGAAAACGCCGACGCCGTAGCCCGTTCACTCGGCTTGCAGGCCATTCATGGCTCGGATGAGCCGCGCACAGGCGTGAGCGACGCCAATGTCGCCGCCGCCGTATTCTCGATGACGCCCAGCAGCCCGCCTCGCGTCGTGCGCGGCGCGCTCGCGCCCTTCGTTGTCGTGCAGGTGACCAGCGTGACGGCCGCGACGAATCCGGACGCCGCCGCAATCAGCAATTTGCGCACCCAGATCCGCCAACAGCTGGCGCTTGAACAAGCGACGGACCTCAAGGCCGCGGCGAGCAATGCGTTCGACGAGGCTCGCGGCGGCGGGGTCTCGACGGCGGAGGCGGCCCGGCGCGCGGGCCTGCAAGTAGTGACGATTCCCGCAACCGATGCACAGGGCAACGACGCCGCCGGGGCGCCCATCGCCGCTTTCGCCGGCGACAACAATGAATTGTTGCGGACGACCTTCCACACCGCCGAGGGCGAAGCCAGCGACTTCATTCCGGTCAGCGACGGCGTCGATGTCGTCGTCTCCGTCGATCACATAACGCCGGCCGCGATCAGGCCGTTCGCCGAGGTCCGCACCCAGATAGCGCAACGTTGGACGGCGCAGGAGCTGAGCCGGCGCGCGCAGGAATTCGCCAACACCGTCGTGCGAGAAATTCAGGGCGGCCAATCGCTCACGGCGGTCGCGGCGGCCCATCATATGCGCATCGCAGCCCGCTCACAGGCGATCAACCGCGAGCAGGCGTCTCATCTGCCGTCACGTCGTCTCGGAGCCCAGATTTTTGCGGCGCCTCAGGGCGGCGCGGTGAGCGATGTGCTTGTCGACCCGACGGGCGGCGGCGGCATCCTCGTCGCCGTAGTCGAGCAGATTCACCGCATAGATCCTCGTCAGGTCACTCCCGAGATGCAACAGACGAGGCAGGCGGCGGCGCGAGGGATCGCGCAAGATTTGTCGGAGGCCATCCAGGCGCAGGTTGTCGCTGACACCCACGTGCAGCGGCACGACGATGTGATCCGTAGCAACTTCCGATCGACCC
>JAFEDV010000115.1 GCA_018241475.1 Pseudomonadota bacterium
CACGACGCTGCCGCGCCCCCAAACTTCGGCCATGCCGCCCCAGTCGACATCGTAGCGCCCATCTACCGCCAACACGTCCGGATTCTTGCGCGCCAGAATGTCGAAGCCCTCTGCGTAAGCCTGCATCAGCCCGTATTCGATGCCGTTGTGCACCATCTTCACGAAGTGCCCGGCGCCGGCGGGTCCGGCATGAATATACCCCTGCTCCGCGCGCGGGTCGGCGCTCGCAGCGCGCTCGGTGCGCGGCGCCGCACCCAAACCCGGCGCAAGCGATTTCAAAATCGGATCGATATGCGCGACCGCTTCCTTCTCGCCGCCTATCATCATGCAGAAGCCGCGCTCGAGGCCAAAGATGCCGCCCGAGGTGCCGATATCAACATAGCGCACGCCCTTGCCCGCCAGCGCCTCGGCGCGGCGCACGTCGTCCTTGTAAAACGTGTTGCCGCCGTCGATGACGATGTCACCGGCGCTCAGCGCCTCCCCGGCGATCGCCACGGCGTGATCGGTAATGTCGCCTGCCGGCAGCATGATCCAAATCACGCGCGGCGCCGAAAGCTTATGCGCCATGTCGGCGACGCTGGTTGCCCCCTGCGCGCCATCCTTCACCACTGCCGCAATCGCATCGGCGTTGACGTCGTAAACCACGCACTGATGCCCATCGCGCATCAGCCGCCGCGCGATGCCCGCGCCCATCCGGCCCAATCCGACAATCCCGATCTGCATGGCGCGCGCCTTTCGCTCTCGCGTTTTACTTAGCAGTATTCGCCCCAAGTCAATGCATGAGCGGCCCATGTGGGAACCGGCTCGCAAAAGCGCGGCAAATTCCGCTAGAAGCACAAGCCATGGCCGCCTCGGACATTTACGACATCGATTGCCTGGTGATCGGCGCCGGCGCCGTGGGCCTCGCGTGCGCGGCGGAGCTGGCCCGGCGCGGGCGCGAGGTCTTGGTCGTGGAGGCTACGGAGGGAATCGGCTCGGGCATTTCCTCGCGCAACAGCGAAGTCATCCACGCCGGCATCTATTATCCGACTGGGAGCCTGCGACATCGACTCTGCATCGCCGGGCGGCGCAAGCTTTACGCCTATCTCGCCGAGCGCGGTGTCGCGCACCGCAAATGCGGCAAGCTGATCGTGGCGACGTCAGCGGAAGAAGAAGCCCAGATCGCCGCGCTGCACGAGCGCGCTCTGCAGAATGGCGTCGAGGACATGGCGCTGCTCACGGCGGCCGAAGCGCTGGCGCTCGAACCAAATCTCCAGTGCGTCTCGGCCCTGCTCTCCGCCGAAACCGGCATCCTCGACAGCCACGGCTACATGCTGGCGTTGCGCGGCGATCTCGAAGCCAATGGCGGCATGGTGGCGCTCAACGCGCCTGTGCTCGGCGGCCGTCTCGTTTCTGGCGGCGGTTTTGAGATCCGCATCGGCGGCGAGGCGCCCGCGCTCACGCGGTGCAGCGTGGTGATCAACGCGGCGGGCCTGCACGCGCAAGCCGTCGCCCGATCGATCGAAGGGTTGCCGGCGGAGCACATCCCGCCGCTCGTTCTAGCGAAGGGGTCCTACTTCGGCTGCGCCGGCCGCGCGGCTTTTGGCCGCTTGATCTATCCCGCCCCGGTCGAAGGCGGCCTTGGCGTGCATCTGACGCTCGATCTCGCCGGCCGCATGCGCTTCGGGCCGGACGTCGAATGGCTTGCGAGCAGCGATCCGGCGCATGTCGATTACCAGGTCAACATCGCCCGCGCGCAATCCTTCAGCGCCGCCATCCGCCGCTACTGGCCGGCGCTGCCCGACGATGCGCTTACGCCGGACTATTCGGGCTGCCGGCCGAAACTGTCCGGTCCCGGCCAAGCGGCGGCCGATTTCCGGATCGATGGGCCTGACCTCCATGGCGTTGCAGGGCTCGTCAACCTGTTCGGCATTGAAAGTCCCGGCCTCACCGCCTCGCTCGCCATCGGCGAATACGCCGCCGGCCTGATCGACGCAGGCTAGCGCACGGCAGCGCCGACAAGCTGGGATTGTTTGGTAAAGACCGTCGCAATCGCAGGTGCAGAGCCGGCGCGACCGCTCCCCCATGTTGTGGCAGGCTGACCTGCCCGGGCAGACCCTCTAAGAACAAAGCCAGGGCGCCGAGGGGCGAAGGCCGGGGAAGCCGAAAGGCATGGCGAACACATCCGAGGAACGGCTCGACGGCAACGTCCTGCGTGACGCGCTCGCGGCGTGCCGGCGCCACTTCGCCTATGTCGTCCTGTTCAGCCTGGCGCTGAACGTACTTTATCTCGCCCCTTCGCTCTTCATGCTGCAGGTCTATGACCGCGTTCTGACCTCTGGCGATGTGCTGACGCTCGTCTACTTGTTGTTGGTTCTGGTGATCAGCTTGGGGACGCTGGCCTTCCTCGACGCGACGCGGATGCGCCTATTGGCCGCCATGGCCAAGCGCTTCGACCGTCTGGTCGCGCCGCACGTTCTCAATGCAGCGCTGCGAAGGGAGGGAAGCGCGGCGGCGGGCCAGGTGCAGCTGGTGCGCGAGCTGGACACGCTGCGCGCGGCGGTTTCCGGACCACCGGCGCTGGCTGCGATCGATGCGCCCTGGACGCCGGTTTATATCGGCGTCTGTTTCATCATCCACCCGTGGCTCGGCGTGCTGACCCTGGGCGGCGGCGTGCTTCTTTTGCTCATCGCCTACATCAACCAACGGGCCAGCGCGCGGGCGCTCAAGGCCAACCTGCAGGCCAGCAGCGCGATGTACGCGCTGCAGCAGGCCGATGCCGCGCAGATGGAAACGGCGCGCGCCATGGGCATGCGCAAAGCGCTGGTGAGCCGCCAGCTTCGCGCGCGCGAGCAGATGTCGCAATCGATGCGCGATCAGGCGCGCAGCGGCGCCGCCTACGCCTCTTCCACGAAATTCTTCCGGCTGCTGCTGCAGTCTTCCGCGCTCGGTCTGGGCGTTCTGCTGGCGCTCGAGCAGCAGATCTCCGCCGGCGCCATTATTGCGGCCTCCATCCTGGCCACTCGGGCCTTTTCGCCGATCGAACTCATCGTTGGCGCCTGGCCGCAGTTCGAGCAGGGCCGGCAAGCCTATGCCGTGCTGAAAGCCGTGCTGCAGACGGAGCACGGCGCGCGCATTCATACGAGTTTGCCGGCGCCCAAAGGCGCGCTCAGCGTCGAAGGCGTGAGCGTCCGCGCGCCGGGCAGCGACCGCGCGCTGCTCTTCAACGCGGCGTTCCGGGCGGCGCCGGGCGAGATCATCGGCGTTGTCGGTCCGAGCGGCGCGGGCAAATCCACGCTGCTGCGCGCTATCGCCGGCGCGATCGCGCCCGATCAGGGCGTGGTGCGCTTGGACGGCGCGAAGCTCAGCGACTGGGATCCGGATCAGCTTGGCCGCTATGTCGGCTACCTGCCGCAGGATATCGGTCTGTTGCCTGGCGCGGTCGCCGACAACATCGCCCGCTTCAGCCGCAACGGCGATGATCGCAGCGACGCCGATATCGTCGCCGCGGCGCAAGCGGTCGGCGCGCACGAGATGATCCTGTCGTTGTCGAAGGGCTATGACACCGTAGTCGGCGCAGGCGGGCGCGGACTTTCCGTCGGTCAGGCGCAGCGTGTGGCGCTGGCGCGGGCTTTCTACCGCAATCCGATGCTGCTTGCGCTCGACGAGCCCAATGCGCACCTCGATGTCGACGGCGAACGGGCGCTGGTGAGCGCGTTGGACGCCGCGCGCCAGAGAGGCGCGACCGCGTTGGTGGTCGCGCACAGCGCAACCCTGGTGGCGGTCGTCGACAAACTTCTCGTCGTTCGCGATGGACGAATCGAGGCGTTCGGGCCGCGCGACCAGATTGCGGCGCGCCTCTCCGGCGCCCAGCCCCGCCCGGCGGTGGTCGCATCGAGCGGCGAAACGGTGGGTCGCTCATGACGGTGCAAGACCTTCCCGCCCCGCTCGCGGACGATTCCGGCAAGAGTGAAATTCGCGCCGGATTGATGGCATTGCTGCTCTTCTTCGGCGGTTTTCTGGGCTGGGCGGCGTTTGCGCCGCTCGACGCGGCGGTCACCGCGCCGGGCGTTGTGGTCGTGTCCGGCAACCGTCAGACCGTGCAGCACCCGGAAGGCGGCGTGATATCGCGCCTGGCGGTCCAGGAGGGCGACCACGTGCGTCAGGGCCAGGTGCTGATCGAACTCGCCGCGCCGGAGCTTGTCGCCCAGGAACGGGCGCTGCTCTCGCAAGTCGTCGATCTGCAAATGCAGCGCGAACGCCTTAGCGCTGAAGAGAATCACCTGACGCAATTGCAGCGCCCGCCGGAATGGGCGGCGCTGCCGCCGGAAGATCGCGACATCGCGGACGCCGCTTTCGCACGCAACCAGGGCGAAGTCGCCGCCGGTCAGACCAACATGTGGAGCGTCTACGACACGCGCATCGCCGGCTATCGCGGTGAAATCGCCGCTATCGGCCGTCAGGAGGCGCTGCTGCGAGACGAATTGAACGGCATGCGCCAACTCGCGGCCGAGCAGCTCGTCCCTCAAACCCGCGTGCGCGCGCTTGAGCAATCGCTGGCCGAGTTGCAGGGCCGCACGGCGGAGCTGACGGCGTCGATCGCCGCGACCCAGGAAGATCGCCTGCAACAGATGCGCACGGTCGATGCACGGCTGGCGGAATTGAGCCCGCAGCTGGCGGGCGCACGCGAACGGCTCGAGCGCACGCGACTGCGCGCGCCGGTCGACGGGGTCGTCGTCGGCCTGCAGGTCCACACGGTCGGCGGCGTGATCGCAGCGGGCCAGCGCGTGCTCGACATCGTGCCCCAGGACGGCAATCTCATCGTCGAAGCCCAGGTCCGCCCGGAAGACGCCGATGGCTTGCGGCCCGGCCAGACGACCGAAGTCCGCATCACCGCCTTCCGAGGGCGCAATCTCCCGCTTGTACATGGCGCGCTGCAAACCGTCAGCGCCGACCGCCTGATCGACGAGCACAGCGGCCGCGCGTACTTCCTCGCGCGCGTGGCGGTGCCGCCTGCCGAGCTTCGCCGTCTTGCGGACCCTGCCGCCGGCGAACGTCACTTGCGCGCGGGGCTGCCCGCGCAGGTGGTGGTGCCGACCCGCAAGCGCACCGCGCTGCAATTCCTGCTCGAGCCGCTCAATCAAGCGCTCTGGCGGTCGATGCGGGAGCAATGAGATGAGCGCCTGGCGCTTCTCGCTCATAGCCTGTTCGAGCCTCGCTGCGGCGACCGCCGCGCACGCCGACACCCTGATTGGAGCGATGACCGACGCATTCCACAACAATCCGACACTCGATCAGGCGCGTCTTGCGGTGCGCGCTGCGCGCGAGGATCGCATCCAGGCGCGCGCCGGATATCTGCCGCAGGTCTCGCTCAACGGCAGCTATGGCTACCAGGACTACACCGTGCGCACGCCCTCGCCCTTCTTCGGCACCATCACCAACCACCAACAGCTGCATCCCGAAACCGAAACCGCCCAGATCACGCAGCAAGTGTTCACCGGCGGCCGGCTCGCAGGTCAGACGCAGCTGGCGCACGCCGGCGTCGACAGCGCCCGAAACGCGCTCCGATCGACGGAACAGCAAGTGATGCTGGCCGCCGCCGACGCCTATCTCAGCGTCCGCCGCGATGAGACCATCGTCATGCTACGGGAGCAGGATGTGCAGGCGCTGACCACCCAGCTCGCCGGCACGCAACGTCGGCTCGATGTCGGCGAAGTCAGCCGCACCGATGTCGCACAGGTGCAAACGCGGCTGGCGGGCGCCAATTCAGCGCTCGCACAGGCGCGCGCCGATCTCGATCGCTCGCGCGCGCAATACACCGCCGTCGTCGGCTACGAGCCGCACGACCTGCAGCCGCCAACCATGCCGGCGCTGCCGCAGACGCTCGAGGAAGCGGTTCGCATCGCACAGACATCGCATCCGGACCTGCTGCAGGCCCGTTCCGACGTGCAAGCGGCGCGGGCTCGGACGACAATCGAACGCTCCGCCTTGTCGCCGCAGGTCTCGCTGCAAGGCCGCTACGATCACTTCAATCAGAGCAACCTCGTCAATCAGGAGCGCGATGGCACGAGCGCGACGGTCAACCTCTCGGTGCCGCTCTATGAGGGCGGCTACTACAGCGCGCGGGTCCGGCAAAGCCGCATCAACGAAGCGCGCGCGGACGCGCATGTGGAAGAGCAGCGCCGTCAGATCGTCGCCAACGCCACCAGCGCCTGGAGCGACTACGCGGCGTACCATGGCGTGCTCGCGGCCGCGAATGAGCAGGTTGCGGCCGCGCGCGAAGCCTTGAACGGCGCCGAGCGCGAACGCGGGCTTGGCCTGAGATCGACGCTTGACGTCTTGAACGCGGAACAGGAATTCCGCGACGCCGAAATCAATCTCGCCCGCGCCGAAGCGGCTGCGGCGCTTTCAGCCTACACGCTGCTTGCCGACACCGGCATGCTTTCGATCGAGACCCTGACCCCGCATCA
>JAFEDV010000116.1 GCA_018241475.1 Pseudomonadota bacterium
CGGCGTCCGCATCGGTCAATCGCGTGTATTCGCCGCGAATGCCGAAGCTCGCGGCGGTCGGGCGCCATTGCACGCCGGCGCCGTAGCCCAGGCCCTGTCCGTCGCGATTGCTGAAACCGTTACGGCCGTCGATGTTGATTTCCTGATAGCCGGCTCGGCCGAAGACATCGAAGTTCGGCGACACCGGCACGCCGACGCGCCCGTAGAGCCCCCAGGCGTTGCTGAGCTTGCCTTCGTGGGAATCGTTGACGCCTGCGGTATACTCGCCTTCGGCGCTCACGTACGGCGTGAAGCGATAGCCAAGGCGGCCGGTGACGCCGCCGAGATCGCCGCGGGCCGTGTTGAACTGGGTGTAGCCGAGATTTGCATACGCGTTGCCATTGGTGATGTCTTGCGCCGACGCTGGCGCGACGACCGCAGCAGCGGCAGCCACCGCGGCGGCTGTCAAAAGTGCAAACTTGGTCATCTTTTTGCTCCTCGTGTTAAGACCCCCAAGTGGCCTGCGTTGTGCGAGGGCGAACGGCGTTTCCGTGGCGGAGTTTCCTCAGGAGCTGCCATTTCATGCATGCAACGACGAAGCGTTGCCTTCCGGACACTGAATTCGCGCCGCGCGCGCATTAACGTTCGGCGAACGCATCGCTGTTGAAGTGACGCCGCAAAACATTGGCAAAACATTGCAGTTCGCACACGAAGCGCTTTAAGGGTCTGCGCATGGCGCAAGCGCAGAAGAAATCTTCGATGCCCAACGACGACAACAACAAGCTTTGGGAAAGCGGGCTTTTTGGCGAAACCGAGGCGCCGCCAGCGGCGGCCGGCGGTTACACCGCCAAGGACATCGAAGTCCTTGAAGGCCTCGAACCGGTGCGCAAGCGCCCTGGCATGTACATCGGCGGCGTCGACGAACGCGCGCTGCACCACCTCTTCGCGGAAGTGCTCGACAATTCGATGGACGAAGCCGTCGCCGGCTACGCCGATCGCATCGAAGTGGAACTGGAAGCCGACGGAACCTTGCGCGTCACCGACAATGGCCGCGGCATGCCCGTCGATCCGCACCCGAAGTTCCCGAAGAAGTCCGCGCTCGAAATCATCATGACCGTGCTGCACGCGGGCGGCAAATTTTCGGACAACGTCTACCACACCTCCGGCGGCCTTCACGGCGTCGGCGTCTCCGTCGTCAACGCGCTCTCCGACAAAGTCGAAGTCGAGGTCGCGCGCGACCGCAAGCTCTATCGCCAGACGTTTTCGCGCGGCGCGCCGACATCGAAGCTTCAGGAAGTCGGTCCCGCCCACAACCGCCGCGGCACCACCGTGCGCTTCCATCCCGACGCCGACATTTTCGGCAAGGGCGCGGCGTTCAAGCCCGCCCGTCTCTTCCAGATGGCGCGCTCGAAGGCCTACCTGCAGCGCGGCGTTCAAATTCGCTGGAAGTGCGCGCCAGCTTTGATCGCCGACGACACGCCCGCGGAAGCGACGCTGCACTTCCCGAATGGCCTAGCCGACTTCTTGAGCGAACTCACCAAGGATAAACGCGCCATCGTCAGCGAGCCGTTCGCGGGCCGCAGCGAAAAGAGCGGCCCGCACGGCCGGGTCGAATGGGCGATCACTTGGGTGGGCGATGGTTTCGGCGAAGCCGACGGCTTCCTGCGCTCCTATTGCAACACCATCTACACGCCCCACGGCGGCTTCCACGAAGCCGGCTTCCGCGCCGCAATCGCCAAGGGCCTCAAGGCCTACGCCGAACTCAAGAACGACAAGAAGGCATCGCTCATCACCCAGGACGACGTGATGAACACGGGCGCAGCGCTCGTTTCGGTGTTCATCCGCGATCCGCAGTTCGAAGGCCAAACCAAGGGCCGCCTCGTCTCAACCGAAGCGGCTAAGATCGTCGAACAAGCGGTGCGCGATCCATTCGATCACTGGCTCGCGGCAAACACCGGCGAAGCCAATCGCCTGCTCGAGTGGGCGATCCAGCAAGCCGAGGATCGCGTCCGCCGCCGCAAGGAAAAGGAGGTCTCGCGCCAAACCGCGACGCGCAAGCTGCGCCTTCCCGGCAAGCTCGCCGATTGTTCGCGCGCCGGCGAGAAGGACACGGAAATCTTTCTCGTCGAAGGCGACTCGGCGGGCGGCTCCGCCAAGCAGGCGCGCAACCGCGAAACCCAGGCCATCCTGCCGCTGCGCGGCAAGATCCTGAACGTCGCCTCGGCCGGCGCCGAGAAGATGAGCGGCAACCAGGAACTCGCCGATCTCGCCTTGGCGCTCGGCGTGCAGATGGGCGCCAAGTTCAAGCTCGACGATCTGCGCTACGAGCGCGTGATCATCATGACCGACGCCGATGTCGACGGCGCCCATATCGCCAGCCTCCTGATGACCTTCTTCTTCACCCAGATGCGGCCGCTGATCGACAAGGGCCACCTCTACCTCGCCTGCCCGCCCTTGTA
>JAFEDV010000117.1 GCA_018241475.1 Pseudomonadota bacterium
GAGGCGGCAAACTACCTGAACGCGCGCTTCAAGGGCAAAACCCTGGGCGACGCACGCGCCGAAGCGGCGGAGGCGCTTGCCCGCGACCGCGCCGCACTCGATGCGGCGGCGGCAAAGCTGATCGAGAGCGGCCTGGTGGAATGGTCGGGCGAGGACCCCACCATCGGACGCTCGCTGATCGTGCGCGGACGCGCCAATCTGTTGCGCGACCCCCAGGCGGCGGCCGATCTGGAACGCGCGCGGCGGCTGTTCGACGACCTGGAGAAAACCCAGGAGCTGATCCAGGTGCTGGACCTCGCCAAGGCGAGCGAGGCGGTTCGGGTTTTTATCGGCTCGGAAAACCCGCTTTTTTCGCTCTCGGGGTCGAGCCTGATCGTCGCGCCCTATATGAATGCCGAAAGACGGGTGGTCGGGGCGCTTGGCGTGATCGGACCTACCCGGTTGAACTACGCCCGGGTGATCCCGGTCGTGGACTACACTGCCCGCATCGTCGGGCGCGTGCTCGACGGGCGGAGCGAACGCTGAGGGATGGAATGACGAACGAAGCGAATGTTCAAACTGAACCGGCAACGCCGATGGCGGACGCTGAAGGCGAGGCCTCTCCGTTCGAAGCGGAGCTGGCGAAGGCGCGCGATGAGCTGTTGCGGGCGCTGGCGGAGGTCGAGAACACGCGCCGCCGCGCCGATCGGCAAGCGGCCGATGCGCGCGCCTACGCGATCGATCGTTTTGCAACGGATTTGCTGTCGGTAGCGGATACGCTGTCGCGCGCCTTGGCGGCTGCGCCGCGCGACGACGTCGACGAGGGCTTCCGCAATTTGCTGACCGGCGTCGAACTTACTGAACGCGCCATGCTTGACGCTTTTGCGCGCCATGGCCTCAAGCGGGTCGGGACCAAGGGCGAGGCCTTCGATCCCAAGATTCATCAGGCCATCGCCCATGTCCCCTCGGAGCATCCCGCAAACACGGTCGCCGAGGTCATGCAGCCTGGATATATCCTCGGCGATCGCACGCTGCGGGCGGCGATGGTGGTGGTTTCCTCGGGCCGCGCCGGCGACGCCCCGACGGTCGACATCAAGGTGTGAGGTCGCCGCGCCCGTTCGGCAGGCATGCGCTTTTGTGGCAGCGGTTTGCGCCCCTGGGCGCGAGCGCCGCGCTTCCGCCCGTTTTCAGCCTTCCCGCCACAATGAACGATAGTTAATCGTGGCGGCGCGCCTGCTCCGCGTGCTCTGGTGCATCGCGGACACGAGGGGAGAACGGACACATGCGTGGAAAGCTTTGGATCGGCGCGGCCAGTGCTGCGCTGATGGCGTTGGGATTTGCACCTGCCGGTTCGGCTCAGGACCGCGATCCGCCGGGCGACGCCAGCACACAGGCGCAGCTTACAATCGGCGCGCCCGTCGACGGCGAGATTTCGCCGGCCGGCGACAGCGACTGGTATCGGCTGCACGTCGAACGCGGCCAGATCTACCACCTCACGCTCGACGGGGTGTCGAGCGACAGCAGCCCGCAGCCGCTCGACACGACTTTGGCGATTCATGGGCCCGACGGCCAGCAACTCGCCTTCAACGACGACACCAACGGTTCGCTCAATTCGGCGCTGGATTACGCGCCGGCCCAGACCGGCGATGTGTTCGTCGAGGCGAAGGCGTTCAGCGATACGGCGACGGGTCCGTACCGCCTCACGGTCACAGCAACGGCCCTGCCTCCCGACACCGTCGGCAATGACGCCAGCACCCGCGCCCACATCAGCGCCGGCGCGCCGGTCAATGGCACGCTCGATTACGGCGGCGATGTCGATTGGTACCGTTTCAGCGCGCGCGCCGGCCAAATGTACGCCATCACCCTGGCAGGCGCGCAAGGCGCGGCCAATCCGCTGGCCGATCCCCTGCTGCGCGTGCTCGACGCGCGCGGTGTGGAAATCGCGTCGAACGACGACAGCGAGGGCAGCCTCAACTCATCGCTGAACTTCATCCCGTCGCGCAGCGGCGATGTGTTCGTTTCGGCGCAATCGTATGGCGACCAGGGCGTCGGCGCCTACACGCTCAATATCGCTGCGACGACGCTGCCGCCCGACGATGCGAGCGCCGATAGCGGCACCCGCGGGCGCGTCGATGTCGGCGCAAGCGTCAACGGCGCGCTGGATTATCCAGGCGACCATGACTGGTATCGCGTTCGGTTGGAGCAAGGCCAATCCTATCGCTTTTCGCTCAATGGTTCGGGCGCACACGCCTTAGGCGACCCGCTGCTGCGCATCCGCGATGCTCGCGGCCAGGAGCTGGCGATGGATGACGACAGCGGCGAAGGCTACAATTCCTATCTCGAGTTCATCGCGCCAACGACCGGCGTCTATTATCTCGAGGCGCAGGCCTACGATCAGAGCGCGGTCGGCGGCTACACGCTCGCCGCAGCCGCCGGCGACATTCCGGCGGACGCCAGCACCGACGCGGTGCTGAGCGCCAGCGGCGATTCTCGCGAAGGCGCGATTGCCCCGGCCGGTGACCGGGATTGGTTCAAGATCAACCTTGCCAACGGCCAGGGCGTGCGCATCGCCGTCAACGCCGCGGACGGCGATGGAGCGCTGCAGGATCCGCTGATCGTCATGCATGGACCTGATGGCGCCGAACTGGCGCGCGACGACGATGGCGGACCTGGCCTCAATTCATGGCTCGAGTTCGTCGCACCGGCGGCGGGCGCGTACTATCTCGAAGTCCGCGGTTTCAGCGACGAAGCGCAAGGCCGCTACTCGATCAGCGTGACGCCAGGCGAGATCGGCAACACCGCCGACGGCGCCGAGCAAATCGAAGCGAACGGCGATGGCCGCACGGCGACGATCAATGCCGACGGCGACGCCGACTGGTTCGCCGTCAATCTTGTCGAGGGCCGCCCCTATCGCTTCAACCTGCAGGGCGCCGAGCCCGACCCGCTCGCCGATCCAATGCTGACGCTCTACGACGCCGACGGTCATGAGGTGGCCTCGGACGACGACGGCGGCACAGGCCGCAATGCGTATCTGAGCTACACCTCCGTCGCCGGCGGTCAGTATTACGCGGCGGTTTCGTCGTTCGGCGATCACGGTAGAGGCCGCTACACGCTGACGGTCAGCGACACCGATGTGCCGGGCAACGCCAACACCGACGAAACGCTCGACGCCGCCAATGGCGACGACCGTGTCAGCCGCATCGATATCCCGGGCGATCTCGCCGATTACCGCGTCGATCTCGAAGCCGGCGCGCACTATCTCATCGAAGTAATCGCGCAGGGCGACGATCCGCTGGGCGATCCATATCTGGCCGTTGTGAACAGCGACGGGGAAC
>JAFEDV010000118.1 GCA_018241475.1 Pseudomonadota bacterium
ATCGCTGTAGGCGACGTCGTAATGCCGCGCCAGCGCCCGCCTGATCTTGCGATAGCCGCGCTCATCGTGAATGGCCGCGACCTCCATCTCCTCCTCATCTTCGTCATCGACGACGCGGAAGAAGCCGAAATCGCGCATCACTGCCGGCGATAGAAACTGGGACACGAAGCTTTCGTCGCGATAGTTAGCCCATACGTCCCTCAGCGTCCCATATGCATCGCCGTTGCCGGCTATGTCCGGCAGCCATTCGCGGTCTTCCTCCGTGGGCTTGGTGCAGATGCGCTCGATGTCGTTCATCATGGCGAAGCCCAGCGCATATGGATTGATGCCTGAGAAGCGGCGGTCGTCGAAGTCCGGCTGCATCACCACGTTCGTGTGCGAATGCAGGAATTCCATGTAGGCGCCGTCGCTCAGCTGCCCGGTCTCATGCAGGCGCGACATGATGCGGTGGTGAACGTAGGTCGCGCAGCCTTCGTTCATCAGTTTGGTCTGACGCTGCGGATAGAAATACTGGTTGATCATCCGCACCATGCGCAGCACTTCGCGGTGCCAGCCCTGCAGCCGCGGCGCTGTTTTTTCCAGGAAATACAACAAATTCTCTTCCGGCAAGCCGAGCAGCGCCTTGCGGCGCGCATCTTCGTCCGAAGTCACTTTGCGCTTTGAGGCGGGCAGCGTGCGCCAGAGATCGTTGAAAAGCTGTTCGCCGTGGCGGCGGCGCTCTTCTTCGCGCCGCTGCTCTGAGCGCAAATCCGGCATGCGCTTGCGGGCGAAGCGATGGATGCCGTGACTCTGCAAGGCGTGCGCCGCGTCGAGCACGCGCTCCACCTCCTCCTGGCCGTAGCGGTCTTCGTACTTGGCGACCAGGCCGCGAGCGAAATCGAGATAGTCGAGAATGCCGTCGGCGTCCGTCCACTGCTTGAACACGTAGTTGTTCTTGAAGAAGTGGGAGTGCCCATAGCCCGCGTGGGCGATCACCAAAGTCTGCATCGTGGCGGAATTCTCCTCCATGATGTAGACGATGCAGGGATTGGAATTGATGACGATCTCGTAGGCGAGGCCTTGATAGCCTTTGCGGTACATCGCTTCGTTGCGGGCGAAATGCTTGCCGAAGCTCCAATGACGATAGAACAGCGGCATGCCCGTCGAGGCGTACGCATCAAGCATCTGTTCGGTGGTGATCACCTCGATCTGGTTGGGATAGGGATCGAGTCCCATCTCGCCGACGCCGATTTCGCCGCAGGCTTCGTGCACGCGCTTGATCAGATCGAAATCCCAATCTGGACCATCGAACAGTAGTTTCTTGTCCGGCGCGAGAATGGTCATGCGCCCTCCGCGGCAATGCCTTCAGGACGGCGCGCGAACAATTCGCGGAACACCGGATAGATGTCGCGCCGATGCCGGACCTTGCGCATCGCAAACGGCGCATCGACGGAGATGCGGCGGTACGCACGCCAGAGATTGGTGGACGGTTCGCCGCCGCCGGGCTGATTGTCCTCGTCGTCGTCCATGCCCACCTCGACATAGGCATAGTACTGGCAGATCGGCAGGATCACATCACGCAGCTGCGTCAGTACGACGGCGTTGTCACTCGAGGTGTTGTCGCCGTCGCTGGCTTGCGCGGCGTAGATGTTCCAGTCGCTCACCGGGTAGCGATCGCGCACGATCTCGGCCATCTTGAACAAGGCGGTCGAAACGACGGTGCCGCCGGTTTCGCGCGAGTAGAAGAACGTCTGCTCGTCCACTTCCTGCGCCTCGTGGGTGTGGCGGATGAACACCACGTCGACGTGCTCGTAGCGGCGATTGAGGAAAAGGTAGAGCAGCGAATAGAAGCGCTTCGCCAGGTCCTTCATGTGCTCGTTCATCGAGCCCGACACGTCCATCAGGCAGAACATCACCGCCTTGGCGATCGGCCTTGGATTCGACTCGAGCCGGCGATACCGCACATCCACCGGATCGATATAAGGAATGAGCTTAGTGCGCTTCTGCGCGCGCTCGAGTTCGGCGCGGAGCTTGGCCAGCCTGTCGGCAGCTCCGGCCGCCTCCGCCTCGGCGATCTGCGCTTCGAGCGCTGCAATGTCTTCAGGCTTCGGGCGCCTCAGCGCGATGCGGCGCGACAGCGAGTTGCGCAGCGTGCGCGCCACCGAAATGCGCGCAGGAGGACCCGCCGTCGAATACCCGGCCTGGCGCCACTGCAACGACTGCGCACCCGCGATCTGGCGCTTGGCCAGATCGGGCAACTCCAGGTCTTCCAGATAGAGGTCGAGATATTCCTCGTCCGATAAGGCGAAGCGGAATTCGTCCTCGCCTTCGCCACTGTCGCTCGCCCGAGAGCCCTGCCCGCCCTGCTGATCGGGACGCGGGATCGAATCCCCTTCGACGTACTTCTTGTTGCCCGGCAAAAGATAGTCGCGCACGCCTCCCTGGCGCGAGCGATGCAAGTGCGGCTCGTGCACGCCTCCGGCGGGAATGGAAATCTCGCCGCCCTTGCCGGCGTCCTTGATCGAGCGGCTCGACGAGGCTTCGCGCACCGCCCGGCGCACCTGCGCGCGCGCGCGCCGCAAGAAACGCTGCCGGTTGGCGAAGCTTTTGCCGCCGGGATTGAGGC
>JAFEDV010000119.1 GCA_018241475.1 Pseudomonadota bacterium
CCTGACGATCCAGGGCGACGCGCACCGACGCCGACACCTCGTCGGCGCTCAAACGGACGCCACGGATGGCCGCCGGCGCACTGGCCCAGGCGCGCCCGCCGAAGGCCAGGCCGCCAAGCGCTGTCGCCCCGAAGAGCGCGAGTGAGCGACGGGTAACGTCCATGAACTGCGGAAAGTAACCGGACCCGCTTGCTATCGAGTTGAAAGGGAAGGTGAACGCTGGGCTAACCACAGAGCCGGATTCCGCCCAGGTTCGGCGGGTGGCGCCGGCCCCTCAGACGTTGACCCCTCAGCGGCGGCGGTAGTTCGGCACCGCCGGCCTCGGCCCTAAACGCTTTCTTTCCCATTTCAAATCATGCATGGTGGCAATGTCGTCGTGAGCGCTCCGAGGGACCGTCCCGAGAGCGCCCGACGGGCTCCCGCTCAGCGGATCGGCTGGATCACAAGCGCCACTGCCGCGCCCGCCCGCCTCAAACCGCAGCCCCGGGAGCAACTGGAGCACTGCATGACTTTCGCTGCGTTTGATCTCAAAGCCGGCCGCGCCAGCGCCGTGTGCGCGGTCACGCCTGCGGGTCAGACTTCTTCTCATCTGACTTTGCGTCGCTTCGCCGCCCCTCGCTTGCTCGACCGGGCCTGCGCGCGCAACGCCAACGGAGCCCATCTTAATGGCCAAGAAAATGCTGATCGACGCCGCTCACCCGGAGGAAACCCGGGTCGCGGTGCTCGACGGAAACCGCGTTGAAGATTTCGATTTCGAGGTTGCAAGCAAGAAGCAGCTCAGAGGCAATATCTATCTCGCCAAGGTGACGCGCGTAGAGCCGTCGCTACAGGCTGCCTTCGTCGAGTATGGCGGCAACCGCCATGGCTTTCTCGCCTTCTCTGAAATCCATCCCGACTACTACGCCATCCCGCATGACGATCAGGAAGCGATCAAGGCGGAGCTCGCCGAAGCGGAAGCCGAGGCCGAGAAGGCCGAGGAAGACGACGATGCGCTCGATGAACGTCGCCGCCGCATCCTCACCCGCCGCTACAAGATTCAGGAAGTGATCCGCCGCCGCCAGATCATGCTGGTGCAAGTGGTCAAGGAGGAGCGCGGGAACAAGGGCGCGGCGCTCACGACTTATCTCTCGCTCGCCGGCCGCTATTGCGTGCTGATGCCGAATACCGGCCGCGGCGGGGGCATCTCGCGCAAGATCACGCAAGCCACCGACCGCAAGCGCCTGAAGAAGATTGCCACCGATCTTGAAGTGCCGCAGGGCCAAGGCCTGATCATCCGCACCGCCGGCGCCAAGCGCACCAAGACGGAGATCAAGCGCGATTACGAATATCTCTCGCGCGCGTGGGAAACCATCCGCGACGACACCATGAAGTCGATCGCACCGGCGCTGATCTATGAGGAAAGTTCGCTCGTGAAGCGTGCGATCCGCGACCTCTACGACAAGGACGTGGATGAAATTCATGTTGATGGCGAAGGCGCCTACAAAGAGGCAAAGGACTTCGTCCGCATGCTTATGCCTTCCCACGCCAAGCGCGTGCATTTGTGGAAGGACGCGACCCCGATCTTCGCCAAGAACGGCGTCGAGCGGCAGCTCGACTCGATTTACTCGCCGATCGTCACGCTCAGAAGCGGCGGCTACATCGTCATTAATCAGGCAGAAGCCTTGGTTGCGATCGATGTAAACTCGGGCCGCGCCACGCGCGAACGCAATATCGAACAGACAGCCCTTAAGACCAACCTCGAGGCGGCCGACGAAGCGGCCCGCCAGATGCGCCTTCGCGATCTCGCCGGCCTCATCGTCATCGATTTTATCGACATGGAGGAGCAGAAGAACGATCGCGCCGTTGAAAAGCGGATGAAGGAGAATCTCCGCTTCGATCGCGCTCGCGTCCAAATGGGCAAGATCAGCGGCTTCGGTCTGTTGGAATTGTCGCGCCAGCGCCGCCGCACCGGCGTGCTGGAAGGCACGAGCCACATTTGCCCCACCTGCCAAGGCGCGGGCCGGGTGCGCTCCGTGGAATCGGCGGCGTTGGCGCTCTTGCGGGCGCTCGATGAAGCCGCCGCCAAGAACCGCAACCGCCTGATCGAGGCGCGCGCGCCAACCGAAGTTGCGCTCTATCTGCTCAACGAAAAGCGCGAGGCGCTCGCGACGCTGGAGGCCAACCGCAAGGTGCGCCTGCGCGTTACGGGCTCATCGCAGCTGACACCGCCGGATTTCGAACTGAATGTCGCTGCGGCCGAGTTCGAGGAGGAAGCCTCCGAGCAGGAGGCCGGCGCGCGTGCGACCGCGCCCCGGCCCGACGATGAAGCGGTTGAGGAGGAAGCGGCCGAGGCCGACGAAG
>JAFEDV010000011.1 GCA_018241475.1 Pseudomonadota bacterium
CTGAAAGTCTGAGCGATTTCAACGAGGCGGGCCTGAAGGCCCGCGCTCCAACTTGGAACGGACGATGAAAAAACCCAGCCGGATTGGCGGCTGCGAATCCACCATTTGAAGCACAAAGATGCGCCGCGGAGCGGCGCGCTCCCAACACACGAATTGGACGCTCAGAAACTCGCGAACGCCTGCGCTTCGTGCCGGCGCGCGAATTTCTCGGCGTACATCGCCTCGTCGGCGCGTGCGATCGCAATCTCGGGGTCTTCGGCTGCGGCGATGGCGTGGACGCCAATGGAGATGGAGATGCGGTGCGCCTGGCCGGCGTGCACAATGGCGCTGCTGTTGAGCGCCTGACTCAGCACCCGCGCCTTGGCGCGCGCTTCCTCTGCATTGGCGTGATTGAGGATGATTCCGAACTCATCGCCGCCCAGGCGGCAGACGACGTCGGACTCGCGGACCGAATACGCCAACAGCCGACCGACATGCTTCAGCACCGCATCGCCGGCTGCGTGGCCGTGACAATCATTCAGCGCTTTGAAGCCGTCGAGGTCGATATAGAGCACCGCCGCCGGCGTCTTGTAGCGCTCCACTTCCGACATGGTCCTGTGGAGTTCGCGCAAGAAGGCGCGGCGGTTGAAAGTCGGGGTCAATGTATCGCGGTCGGCCATGGCCTCGGCGGCGGCAAGCTTCTCCGCCAGCTCATCCCGCTCGGCCACGAGTCGCTCCAGAGCGGCCAGCGCCGCGTCCGACAGATCGCGCCGTCTCAGCCCCAGCTCTTGCAGAAGCTGGGTCGTTTCGGCACTGAGCGAAGATGAACCAAAGGCCATGAGTCTCGGAATTCCGGCCTAGCGATGCGCCAGCGAGGTAAAGAGCGGCTTAATCCTGACCGCGTGAGCGGGCTGGACGGCGCGGGCGGCTTCCTTTAGTGCGCCCGTTTTCAGGAGCTGCGCCCGCATGGCCTCCGTCCGCCCATTGGTTGGCCTGATCATGGGCTCCAAGTCAGACTGGAAAACCATGGCCGCGGCCGCCGAGGCGCTCGACGCGCTCGGCGTGCCCTACGAGGCCAAGGTGGTCTCAGCCCACCGCACGCCACAACGGCTCTACGAATATGCGACCAGCGCCAAGGCGCGCGGGCTCAAGGTGATCATCGCCGCCGCCGGCGGCGCCGCGCACCTGCCGGGCATGGCTGCCGCTATGACGCCGCTGCCGGTGCTGGGCGTGCCGATCAAGAGCCGCGACTTGAAGGGTCTCGATAGCCTGCTCTCCATCGTCCAGATGCCGAAAGGCGTGCCGGTCGGAACGCTCGCCATCGGCGACGCCGGCGCCGTCAACGCCGCGTTGCTGGCGGCGGCCGTCCTGGCGCTGAACGATGAAGCGCTGGCGCAGCGTCTCGACGCCTACCGCACCGCGCAAACCGAAGCCGTCGGCGAAAATCCCACATGAAACCACTCGCGCCGGGAAGCACGATCGGCATCCTGGGCGGCGGACAATTGGGCCGCATGCTCTCGAACGCCGCCTCCGAACTCGGCTTCGACGTCTGCATCTTCACCGACGAGCACGACAGCCCAGCCGCACGGGTCTCCGCACGCACTTTCGTCGCACCTTTCGACGATCGCGGCGCGCTCGAGGAATTCGCACGCCACGTGCACGTGATTACCACCGAGTTTGAGAATGTGCCGGCGGCCACCGCGAAGGCGCTGATGGACGCCGGCGCGCACGTGCGGCCGCATCATCATGCGCTCGCGGTGGCGCAAGATCGCTTCGACGAGAAGAGCTTCTTTGCGTCCACCGGCATCGCCACGCCGGCTTTTGCGGCGATCGCCAACCAGGCTGACCTCGACGCCGCGATCACCGAGATCGGCGCGCCTTCGATCTTGAAAACCCGCCGCTTCGGCTATGATGGGCGTGGCCAAATCCGCGTCATGTCGCCTGCCGACGCGGAAGCCGCTTTCGATAAGCTCGGCGCGCCGGGCATCCTCGAGGCCTTCTGTCCGTTCGAGCGAGAGGTCTCGATCATCTGCGCGCGCAGCCAGGATGGGCAAGTCGCCTTCTACGATCTGTGCGAGAACGAGCACAAGAACGGCATCCTGTCGCGCACCGTCGTTCCCTCGCGCGCCAACGCCGCGACGAACGTCGCAGCGCGCGCCGCTGCACAGCGCGTGCTCGAGGCATTCGGCTATATCGGCGTGCTGACCATCGAATTCTTCGTCATGCCCGACGGCGCGCTGATCGCCAACGAGATGGCCCCGCGCGTCCACAATTCCGGGCACTGGACCATCGAAGGCGCGCTCACCTCGCAGTTCGAGCAGCATATCCGCGCCGTGGCGGGCTGGCCGCTCGGCCCGACCACGCGCGTCGGGGATATCGAAATGTCAAACCTCATCGGCGCAGACGCCGAAGAGTGGAGCGAACTCGCCGCCGATCCGAGCGCGCGTCTCCACCTCTACGGCAAGCGCGACAGCCGCGATGGCCGTAAGATGGGCCATGTCACCAGGCTGAGGCTCCGCGAAGACTGAGCGCTAACGCGGAAACGCCTCGTCGCGCGCGGTGAACAGCCAAAGCCCGATCAGATAGAGCGTGGGCGTGAAGAACCAGAGCACGTCCACGACCACGATCGGCGTTCGCCGCACCAGTTCGAACACCCCGGTTTCGCCGTCGATGCCGCCGCCGACGGCGACCACCGCGGGATTGGCGAAAATGACCAGCGCAACGAGGCACACCCAGAACGCGACCGCCGTCGCAACGATCGGGCTGGTGCGCTCCACGTAATCGTCAGCGGGATGTTCTTCGAGATGAGTGAGGCTCGTCCAAATCGTCAGCGGCCAGAGCGCCGCATTTGCGAACCGCACCGGAGCAGCTTGCATAAGCACCTCCCGTCCATGCGCGAAAGTTTACGCCCAAAACGCCGAAAATGCGCTGTTCCATTTTGGTAATCTGGGCGCTCCGTTGACAGGCGTTATATATCCTAGTAGTTATATACCTATACGGTTATATTTAGATGCCCATTGTCGATCAGCTTGACGTGACGTTCGCAGCTCTCGCCGACCCCACGCGGCGCGCCATCCTGGCGCGGCTCGCCGAGGGCGAGGCCTCGGTCATGGAATTGGCTGCGCCGTTCGAGATAAGCCAGCCCGCGATCTCGAAGCATCTTCGTGTGCTCGAACTCGCGGGGCTCGTCTCGCGCGGGCGCGACGGTCAGCGCCGCCCATGCCGCATCGAGGCGGAACCGCTCGCGGCGGCTAGCGCCTGGATCGAAAACTATCGGCGCATCTGGGAAGCGACCTATGCGCGGCTCGACGATCTTTTGGAGATGATGAAGCGCGAGCAGCGCAACGCGCGCCCGGCGAGACGCGCAAGACGCAAAAGAAAATAGGCCGCACGGTCGGTTCGGCAGGGGTGCGTTCGTCCTTTGAAGGAACGCCGCAACAACAAGGAGAGACAAATGCCAACGCCAGCACAAGTCACGTTGCCGAGTGATCGCGAAGTGCGCGTCACGCGTCAATTCCACGCTCCGCGCCAACTCGTCTACGATGCGCACACCAAGCCCGAACTCATTCGGAAGTGGATGGGCTACGCCGACTGGGACATGCCGGTATGCGAGATGGATGTCCGCGTCGGCGGCAAGTATCGCTGGTATTGGAAGCACAAGGAAAGCGGTAAGGAGTTCGGCTTCTACGGCGCCTTCACTGAAGTGAACGCGCCCGCGCATCTCGCGCATGACCAATACTACGATCCAGGCGATATCGGCGGTTCCATGCCGGCAGACGATCCTTGCGTTGTGTCTCTCGACCTCAAGGAGCACAACGGCGTCACCACGCTCGTCTGCAACATGCAATTCGCGTCGAAAGAAGCGCGCGACGGCGCCGTCGCCACTGGCATGACCGACGGCATGGAATTCAGCTACGCCCGCCTCGACGATGAGTTCGCCAAGCAAGCCGCGTGAAAGGAGTGGCTCGACACGATACGCCGATCTTCAGGCCAAGGGTGGTCCAGGATAGCGAAGGCAATTCGCGCAGCTCTGCGACTTCTGGATTCCGGATTGCGTTTCGCGCGTCCGGAATACGGATGGCTAGCGCCCGCCGTAGCGGAAGCGCGCTGCGACGCCGACGGCGCTTTGCACGCCTTCGCTCAAGGGCTTCAGGCGCGCCTTGAACTTCTCGAACTGCATCACGTTGGCGAGACGCGCATCGAGGAACGCCCAGGTCGCTTCCTGATCGGCGCTGTCGTCGCTGAACCAGCGCGCATAAGTGGAGGCGAGCACGCCGGTAAGAATGGCGCGTTTCGAGTAATAGTTCTCGTCGGTGGAGGTATCGCCCAGATAGCGCCAAATGCGATCGGCGGTGCGCCACAGCAAACGCGCTGCTTCCGGCGCGCGGGTCGGGCGAGCCAACGCGCGGCTCATGGCGCGGGCGGCGTCCTTGTAGGGCGCTTGCGCTTGCAGCCGCACTTGCACAGCCGCCTTCACGCGCTGGGTGTAGCGCATGCTGGCAAGATCGAGGTCGTCCAGCGCCCGCAGCATGGCCTGGTCGGCCCGGTCGGCGAAGGCATCGAACAGATCGGCCGCACCGCGCGGACAGGCCAAAGCCGCCTCCCCGGCCGTCAGCCCCGCGTCCTCCACGGCCGCCTGGAAGGCGGCGTCGGTCCAGCCTTGGCGGGACGCATGGTCGATGAAAGCATTCAGGATCCGGGTGCGGAACCGGGCGGAGGGGGCGTCGGTCATGGGCGGAAGGTAAGCCTTCCAGACGTCAGCGTCGACGCGTCCGGAGTGGACAGCGGCGCGGCCCTTTGCTATCTCCCCGCCTTCGCAAGAACGCGGACCTCAACGGCGCCCAGCGCCGGAGGCTGTTTTTGCGTGCAGATTTTTCTGGAGGACGCGTCCTGGTACAGATTTTCGTTCGCGACAACAACGTCGACCAGGCGTTGAAGGCGCTCAAAAAGAAGATGCAGCGGGAAGGCACTTTCCGCGAGATGAAGCGCCGCAACCATTACGAAAAGCCGTCCGAAAAGCGCGCGCGCGAACAAGCGGAAGCCGTCCGCCGCGCCCGCAAGCTCGCGCGCAAGCGCGCCCAGCGTGAAGGCCTATTGCCGCGTCCTCCGGCCAAGCCGCGCTAGGGCACGATCTGAATTTGAGGGTCAAGGCGCCGCTCGGGGTTTCCCAAGCGGCGCTTTTGTTTGACCTAGTCTTCGGCCGCGATCCGCAGCATCAGCCTCGTCGCGTCGTCCAAGAGCGCCAGGTCCGCTTTCGGCAGTCGCGCCAGCTTCTTCCGCCACAGCGCCAGCCGGCGGCGCCGCCCCTCCTCCATGAGCGCCCTGCCCTTCGCCGTCACCTCAATGCGCACGCCGCGCTTGTCCTTGTGATCGGCATGCTTAATTGCGAGCCCCTCGGTCTCGAGATCGGCGACCAACTTCGACATGGTCGGCGGCGTCACCTGCTCGGCGCGCGCCAGTTCCTTCAGGCTCTGCGGCCCGGCAAACACGAGCACCGAAAGCGCAGAAAGCTTGGGCGCCGAGAGACCGGTCTCGTCATCGGCAACGCGCAGCCGCCGGAGCAGGCGGATGGCGGCGCTATGCAGGCGGTCGGCCACCTCGAGCGGATTGCTTTTCGGCATGAGTGAAGTTTGACTTGACTTCATTAGTTAGTCAAACTAATTATCTGAGATGGAAAGGAAGTGTTTCCCATGTCCAATCCCCCGACCCCGCTGTTCACGCGCATGAGCCAAGTCGCGCTCGCCAGCGAAGACCCCACCAAGCTCGTGAGCTTCTATCGGGACGTGCTGGGTTTTCGGTATGCGTTCGAGACCGCCGGCATGCATTTCTTCGAGATCGCCGGCACGATGCTGATGATCGGGCCGAAGTACCCGCAGATGAGCATTGGCGGCGACGCCACCCTCTATTTCGAGCCGGCCGCCTGGAGCGCGACGGAGACGGCGCTGACCAAGGCGAACGTGGCCTGGCTGAATGACGCTGCCATCGTTCTGCAGCGCGCGGAGGGACGAGAACTATGCCTGCGCGCCTTCAAGGACCCCGAAGGCCACACGCTGGCGATGTTCGGCTGGCGCGACGCGTCCTAGGACTTCCGCCGCGCCAGGCTCAACTGATTGACGACGCCGGCGTGGAAGACGCGTGACGCCAGCAC
>JAFEDV010000120.1 GCA_018241475.1 Pseudomonadota bacterium
AATTCCTGCGCAGCATTCGCCGCCGAGTAGGGAAACGGCGCACGTGATGGCGCCGCGCTTTGCCTGCCCTCCGCGGCGCGCTCGGGCGAGATGGCGCCGATGCGCACGAATTCGTCGAGCACGCGATTGCGGGCGGCAAGCGCGATTTGCGGGCGCCGATCCGGGCGCCGCCCCTCCGGCGCCTGCGGCAGCGCGATCAACAGCGCCATTTCCGCATCGTCGAGCCATTGCGGATCGCGCTGGAAGTAGGCGCGGCTCGCGGCGCGCACGCCCTCGAGATTGCCGCCATACGGGGTCATGGTGAGATACGCAGCGAGGATCTGTCGTTTGGTCAGCCGCCGTTCGATTTGCAGCGCGCGGATGATCTCGATCAGCTTCGACTGAATCGTGCGCGGCCGCGGCTCCAGCAGACGCGCCAGCTGCATCGTGATGGTCGAGCCGCCCTGGGTGACGCGACGGGTGCGCACGTACGAGGCGGTCGCGCGCGCCAGCGCGATCGGATCGACGCCCGGGTGCACCCAGAAGCGCGCATCCTCGATCGCCACCAGGCGGCGCACGAACTCCGGATCGATGTCGTCGAGGCGCGCCTGCAAGCGCCACTTGCCCTGGCGGGTCGTGAACGCCATCAGCCATTCGCCGTTGCGGTCGACCACCACCGGCGACACTTCGCGTGCGCGCTGCAACGGCGGCGGAAACGCCAGATCGAGCGCGAACAGCGACAGCATCACCGCAATCACGCCCGTCGCCCAGCGCTTCTGCGTTGGGTTGAGCGGCAGCGCGTGCGACGGGCCGCGCTTCACCTCCCCCTCTCCCTTGCGGAGAGGGGGTCGGGGGGTGAGGGGCGTAGAGGTGCCGTTGCGGTCACAGAATTAGGTCCAGTGCGAACTCTCAATCATCGCGCGAGACGTTCGCCCCTCCTCCCCTACCCCTCCTCCGCAAGGGAGGAGGGGTCGCGAACCAGTTCGCAACAGCGCGATCTCATCCACCTCGCGGTGCGATCGTGATCGTGGCGGTGGAGGTGCGCGCCATCACGCCCGGACGATACATGTCCTCCACTTGCGCAGCGGGCAGCGTGTAGCGGCCCGGCGTCACGGCTCGCGCTATGTAAGCCCAGCGGAACGACGAATGCAGCGTGGCCGACGCGACATAGCGATCGTCACGCTGCTCCTGCACTTGCGTCGGGTCGATCGTGCCGATCCACGCGAACGGCCCGTGCCGCGCCGAACCATCGTCTTTCGTGCCGGCGCCGTCGTCGGGATTAAGCAGGCTCTCGATCTCCAGGCCCGCGGGCAGCAGGTCGACAAGCACGGTCGGATACGAGCGCGCGCCTTCAGGCTGACCGGAAAGCACCACGACGACGCGATCGCCCTGGCGGATCGAGTTGAGATCGGCAAGCGTGCCGTCCAAACGGAAGACGCGCTTGTCGATCGCAAAGCCTGCCGCCATCGCCGGCGGCGCCTGCAATGGCGCGCCCGCGCGCGACATCGAGCGCCACACCGGCCCCCGCGCCAGGTTCTGGAACACCAGCCCGGTTGCGAGCCGGCGTGCGTCGGCGACGATGCGGCGGTCGTTCATAACCTGGCCGTTGAGCGTGACGCTCACCGGTCCAGACCGTTGCAGCAGCGCATTCGCCGCCAGCAGCAATTGCACTTGCTCCTGCGTCATCAGCGAATTCGCATCAGGCTGATCGCGCTCGAGCCTGCGGCGCAGGCGATCGACCATGGCCGTATCGCCCGCTTCCGCCGCCAGCGCCATCACCCCGGCCAGGTCGCGCAGCGGCGTCTGGTACCAATCGCCGATGTTGCGATAGCCGAGCGCGCTCTCCGCCATCTGGAATGCATGCCGCGAGCGGACGCGGTCGCCCATGAACGCGAGCGCCGCGCCGATCTGCGCCCGCGCCAGCGGCGAGGGTTCGCTGTCGAGCCGGGTGTCGTGGAAGTAGCGCAGCTGACCGATGTCGGCTTCGCCGGCGCGCGCCAGCACGTAGAGCGCGTAGGCCGCCGAACGCGAGCGCAGCAGCTCCTTGGTGTCGTTGGAGCCGGGCCACGTATAGACATCCGACTGGTAGGCCACAGAGCCGAAATCGTTCAGCCGCGCGACGCGCCGCAGCGCCCCGTACGCTTGCGCCATCGGCGCGCGCGGCACGGCATAGCCGAGCCTTTGCGCGCGATAGAGGAAGTCGGTGATGTAGGCGCCAAGCCATGGCGTGGCCTCGCCATCGCCCGCGTGCCAGAGTCCGAACGCGCCGTCCGGCCCTTCACGATCGAGCAATGCCGTCGCCGATTCCTGCACCCGGTTGTGGATGCGCGGATCGACGCTCTGGTTCGCTTCCGATCGGAGCGTATTGTAGTAGAGCAGCGGCATCGCTACCGAGGTCATCTGCTCCGAGCAGCCGTACGGATAACGCCAGAGCGCGTCCAACAGCGGCACCGGATCCATTCCCGCCAAGTTCGAGAACGAAATCGACGCCGTCGCATCGGGCTGGAACGTCGCCAGCGCATCGCGCGGCGCTGGCCAGCGCGCCTGCGGCGCAAGCGGCGCAGTGTCGACAAGCGTGATCGGCAGGAATGCCGCGCGCGTCTGGATGTCGTAACTGCGCTGGACGGGCGTAAAGCCGCTCGGGCCCTCGAGCCTGAGGGTGATCCGGCCAACGCCCAAGTCGCCGCCGGTGATCGGAATCAGCGCGGTTTGCCGCTGACCGCGCCCGAGCTGGAAGCGGCGAACGGCTTGCTGCACGCGCGCAGTGGGCGAGCCGCCCACCGTCACCGTGTAGCCGCCTGGCGGACCCTCGACGTTGTCGATGTTGAGCGTCCCCTGCGCTTCATCGCCAGGCGAGAGAAAGCGCGGCAAGATCATTTCCGCGACCACCGGATCGCGCACGACCAGTTCCTGCGCGTCCTGCCCGACCGCGGTTTCACTCCAGGCCACCGCCATAAGTCTAAGCGTGCCATTGAAGTCCGGAACATCGACTGGAACGACGGCGCGGCCACCGCGTACTTCGACGATGTCGGAGAAGATCGAGACCGTTCGGGTCGGCACGACCGTAAGGCCCTCGCCGCCGAGATTGTCGCCGCCCTGGCGTGCGGTTGCCGGCGCACCGAGGTTCGGATTGAGCAGGCGCCCGTAATCGTCGCGCGTGTCGACGCCCAGCGCCCGACGACCAAAGAAGTAGTTCACCGGGTTCGGGCTGTCGTATTTGGTGATGTTGAGGATGCCCTCGTCCACCATGGCGATGGCGACGCGTACATGTTCGCCCATCGGCGCATTGCCGACTTCGACCGGCACATTGATGCGCGTGTTCGGCCGCACCTGCCCGAGTCCTTGGCCGGCGTGCACCTGCAAAGTGCGCGCGCCCATGTCGACCGGCACATAAGCGACGCCAATGGCGCGACGCGGCACCGGCAGGTTCACCGGATCGCGCGGCGTCATCACCGTCACGAGCACATAGGCGCCCGATCCCCAATTGCGGTTCACGCCAAGATCGATGGTGGCGCCGCGCGGCGT
>JAFEDV010000121.1 GCA_018241475.1 Pseudomonadota bacterium
ACATTTTTGATCTTCGGATGATCGCGTAGAAACGCCGCGACTTTCGCGGCGCCCACCGCGCCCGCCTGCATGCGTAATTTCATCGTCTCAAGCGAGCGCATCAACAGCCAGGCCGTGTGCGCGTCGCACATGGCGCCGAGCGTCGAGCGCATGCGCCGCACCGGCGCGAGCAGGGCGCGCGAGCCGGAAGCCGCGCCGGCGACGACGTCGGAGTGACCCCCGACATATTTGGTGAGCGAATTGACGACGATGTCGGCGCCGTGCGCCAGCGGCGTGCAATAGACCGGACCGAGCATGGTGTTGTCGACAATGACGGGCGGGCGCGAGCCATCTCGCGCGCTGGATTCTGATGCCTTGCGCGCTATCGCGATGTCGACGAGTGCGTTGGTGGGATTGGCTGGCGTCTCAATGTAAAGGCAGCCGACGGGACCCTTCTGCTTGGCCTGTTCCACTGCTTTCAGCAAAGCGTCGGGGCCATGCTCCGCGTCAAACGCCACCGTCTTCACGCCGAACTCCGGCAGCAGCGACCGTAGCAGCGTCTCGGCGCCGCCATAGATCGGCTGGCTGTGCACGATGATGTCTCCGGGACGGACGTGCGCCCACAGCGTCGTCGAGATTGCCGCCATGCCGGAGGCAAAGGCGAGCGAGACTTCGGCTTCATCCCAGATCGCCAGGCGATCCTCGAGCACTTCGAGATTGGGATTGTTGAAGCGCGAATAGATGAGGCCCGGCTCTTCGCCCGGCTGCAATTTGCGGCGGCCCTGCAGCGCGGCGAAGAAGTCCTTGCCGTCTTGCGCCGTCCTGAAAACGAAGGTCGAGGTCTGGAATTGCGGTGGCTTCAGCGAGCCTTCGGACAGCATGGGGTCATAGCCGTAGCCCATCATCAGCGTCTCGGCCTTCAGCGGGCGATCGCCGAGCGTGCGCTTGCGCCAGGTCTTTTCCGTCACGCGCGCCTCCGTTGTGCTGGAAAGCGCTTTTCTGCCGGAATGGCTGGGAGTTCAATCCCGCGTCAAGGCGTCCAAATCGCGGTGCGCGAGGATGGCGGCGGAATCTCTTCGATCAGCGTGAGGCCGGCAAAGCCGGCGGCGACGTTGGGCAGATGCACCGCCAGCATCGCGCCGTAGGGCGCATCCGACTCCGCCAGCGTGGCCGGCGTATAGAGACCGGCGATCGCGACGTAGCGCGTCCAATGAATGCGAGGGATGCCCGTGACGTCTTCATCGTCACGTTCGACAGCGGCGGTCATGTCGCTCATGGCGTCCTCCTGTGAGACAAGTTGCGGAACGCGCCCGGAAAGGCGCAGCTTGAGATCGAGTTCGTAGCGCTCGCCCGACGGCTCGATCACGCGCAGACGCGCGAGGTGAATGGCTCCGCGTTCGCGCTCCAGAATTAAATCGTCGCGCAGCGAAATCACGCCGGTGATCGGATCGACGACGAAGCGGCCGCCGGCGTCGTCGATGAGGTGAAAGCCGGGCGTCTCCGAATCTTCCTGCGGCGGCGCGCACATGGCGAACGCCCGTTCTATGACCTCCGGCGAAGGCTTCGTGATGGGATCGATTTCGACCGAATCGAAGAACGCTGAGAACGGGTCGGATGGGCTGGTCATGCCGCGGCAGTGTGATGACCCGCAGCTAACGCCGCGTGTAGGCGGCGTTAGCTGCGGGTTCAGCTTGGTGAGCGGCGCGTTTACGACCCGAGCACCGAACCTCGAGGTTCGGCGCTTTAGAGCAGATTCCATTCAGTTAGGCGCATATCCTGCGGCCTCGAAGTAGTTTGCACATTCGGCTGGGGTGAAGGCGCTGAGGGCTTGGCCGATCACGTCCCAGAGGTCATCGCGTGTTCGCGCCG
>JAFEDV010000122.1 GCA_018241475.1 Pseudomonadota bacterium
AATACAAACGAATGAGATGCAAAGAGAGCGAGAGTAAGCGCGAGCGCCGCCGTTGCAATCGTCGGCGCGGGGCTTGCCGGGCTCATCCTGGCGCTGAAGCTGGCGCCACGGCGCGCCAGCGTGCTGAGCCAGACGCCACTTGGACAGTCCGCCTCCTCCGCATGGGCGCAAGGCGGTCTCGCCGCGGCGATGGCGCCGGAGGACAATCCGGCGCTCCACGCGCAAGACACGGTCGCCGCCGGCGCCGGCTTGGTCGACCCGGCCATTGCACGACTGATCGCCGACGAGGGCCCGGCGCGGGTGATGGACCTCATTGCGCTTGGCGTACCCTTCGATCGCACAAGCGACGGCAAGCTCGCTCACAGCCTGGAAGCGGCGCACTCGCGTCCGCGCGTGGTGCGTGTCTCCGGTGATCTGGCAGGCAAGGCGATCATGGACGCACTGATCGCGGCGGCGCGTGCGGCCCCGCATGTCGAGATCGTCGAAAACGCGCTCGCGGTGGCGCTGCTGCAGGACGCCAATGGCGCAGCCTGCGGCGTGCTCGGCAGGCGCGGCCAGGAAGAAACGCGCCTCAAAGCGGGCGAGATCGTGCTCGCAACCGGCGGCGTCGGAGGCCTTTACGCCGTCACTACCAACCCTCCCGAAGCGATGGGGCGCGGGCTTGCGATGGCGTCGCGGCTGGGCGCGCTGATCGCCGATCCGGAATTTGTGCAATTCCACCCCACCGCCATAGATGTCGGCCGCGATCCGGCGCCGCTGGCGAGCGAAGCGTTGCGTGGAGAGGGCGCCCACATCGTCAACGGCAAGGGCGAAGCCTTCGTGTCCGATCTTGCGCCGCGCGATGTCGTGGCGCGCGCCATCCATCTCGAACGCGCCGCCGGACGCGGGGCTTTTCTCGATGCACGCGCAGCCGTCGGGCGACGCTTTCCCGAGATATTTCCGACGGTGTTCGCCGCCTGCATGGAGGTGGGCCTCGACCCGCGCACCTCCCTCATCCCCATTGCGCCGGCCGCTCACTATCACATGGGCGGCATCGTCACGGACGTCTGGGGACGCACGACGGTCGAGCGTCTCTCCGCCATCGGCGAATGCGCGTCGACCGGCGCTCATGGCGCCAACAGATTGGCGTCGAATTCGCTCCTGGAGGCGGTGGTATTCGCGCATCGCGTCGCCGACCGGCTGCGGAACTCGAGCGCGGGCGAACCGCTGCCGGCCTCGCCGGCTTCCGCGCCGCCGGCGTTCACGCAGGCCGCACGCGCGGAGCTGCGGAGGCTCATGCAATCCCACGCCGGGGTCGTGCGCGACGCCGCCGGTTTGACCACCGCGCTCGACCGTATCGACGGACTCTGCAAAGAAGGCGGCGCCGCATCGCCGCTCGTCGCGGCGCGCTTCATCGTTTCAGCGGCGCTCGCCCGCACCGAAAGCCGCGGCGCCCATTTCAGGAGCGACTACCCCAATGCCCGCGACCCGATCCGAACTTTCCTCGCTCATGAAGGCGCAGTCACTGCCGCCGCTGCCTGACGTGGTGCTCGAACCGATCGTCAAACTGGCGCTGCAGGAGGACCTCGGCGTCGCTGGGGATGTGACGACAGATGCGCTGATCGATCCTGAAACGCAGGGCCGCTGGGTGCTCCGAGCACGCAAAGCCGGCGTGGTGGCGGGCCTCGACGCAGCCACGCTCGCAGCGTGGATGATCGATTCCAGCATTCAATTCGCGGTCGCGGCGGGCGATGGATCGCGCGTGAAGGCAGGCGATACGATCGTTGAGATCGAGGGCTCCGCGCACTCCGTGCTCATCGCCGAACGCACGATGCTGAACTTCATCGGCCGCCTCTCCGGCATCGCCACGCTGACGCGCCAATATGTCGACGCCGTCGACGGCATGGGGGTGATCATCGCCTGCACGCGCAAGACGACACCGGGCCTGCGCGCGCTGGAAAAGCGCGCCGTGCGCCTGGGCGGCGGCGGCGCGCATCGCTACGGGTTGGATGATGCAATGCTGATCAAGGACAACCACATCGCGGCGGCGGGCTCGGTCGCACGGGCGCTCGAGCGGGCGCGGGCGGCGGCCGCGCATCTTACCTGCATCGAAATCGAGGTGGACTCGCTCGATCAGCTGAAGCAGGCCCTGCCGCTCTTGCCGAGCGCAGTGCTTCTGGACAATTTTTCTCTCGCCGATCTGCGCGCCGCAGTGAAGCTGGCGAAAGGACAGACTTTGCTGGAAGCCTCCGGCGGGGTCACCATCGACAACGTGTCGGCCGTCGCCGAAACTGGCGTCGACGTGATCAGCATCGGCGCGCTGACACACTCGGCGCCGGCGTTGGATGTGGGCCTGGACGCGCTCTAGGCCCGCAATTCGTTGACGATCCCGAACAGCAGGTGGTCGCGCCACTGACCGTTTATCTTGAGATAGGCCTTGGCCGCGCCCTCCTGGGTGAAGCCGACCTTCTCAAGGACGCGGCGCGAAGCGACGTTGTCCGGCTGGCACGCCGCTTCGACGCGATGCAGGTCGAGATCGTCGAACGCGTAGCGCACGACAGCACGCACGGCGGCCGTGGTGTAGCCGCGCCCGGCATAGCGTTCGCCCGCCCAGTAGCCGAGCGATGCGGTCTGCGCGACGCCGCGGCGAACGTTGGAAAGGGTCACACCGCCGATCAGCGCGTCGTCGTTTTCGCGAAAGACGAACAGCGCATGAGCACGATCGTCCCGCGCATCTTCGACATAGCGACGCAGCTTGTAGCGGTACGAACCGCGCGAGGTTTCATCGACCGCCCAGGTTGGCTCCCAGGGCGTCAGGAAAGCGCGGCTGGCTTCCCGCACCTCAGCCCAATCCAGGTAGTCGCGCAATTCCGGCTGGCGCAGATAGACGCCTTCGCCATCCACCCGGCGCGACCCCTCGCTGTCCTTGCGCATCAGAGCCATGGACGATGCTTACGACGCGCTGTGAAAGGCGTCGAGCGCGGCGTGGCCCGCTTTCGGGCCGATCGTGGCTGCGCACAGCGGGCCGGCGAGCGCCGCGGCGGCGAGCGCCTGCACTTCCTCCGGCGCGACCCGTTCGATCCTTGCACGCAGTTCATCGAATGGCTCGACGCTGTCACGACGAAGAATCTGTCCCGCCCTCGCATCGGCGCGCGCGGCCGGCGCTTCGGAGCCCATGAGCATTTGCGCGCCGGCGATGGCTTTGGCGCGCGCCAGTTCACTAGGCGTGGGGCCGTGTGCGGCCAGCAGCGCTAGTTGTTCGCGCACAATCTCGGCGACGGCCTTGGCGCTGGCGGCCGAACAGCCGGCGTAAACCAGCAAGCGCCCGTCGTCCTCGAACACATCGAGAAAAGAATCAATGGCATAGGCTAGTCCGCGCGTCTCGCGCACTTCCTGGAAGAGCCGCGATGACATGCCGCCGCCGAAAATCTCACTCAGCAGACGCGCGGCGTAGATCGCATCGCTGGATGAGTTCGGCGCCGGCCACGACAGGACGAGGTGCGCCTGTTCGAGCTTGCGCGTCTCGCTGGCGCGGCCTGCTTGGGCGCGCGCCGGCTCGCGTGCGGGCGTCGGCTTTTGGGTAAGCGAGCTGAACCGCCTCTGTACCGCATCGCACACGGCCGCGCGATCAAAAGCGCCGGCGATGGCGATGATAACGCGCTCCGGCGACAAATGCGCATTGCGGAACGCTTCGAGCATCTCGACGCGCACATGCCTCAGCGTCTCCTCGCGGCCGAGGATCGGACGTCCGAGCGGCTGACCCGCATAGAGAGCGCCCTGGTGCAGTTCGAAAATGCGATCGTCCGGCACGTCGAAGGCCTCGCCGCGCTCTTGCGCGACAACGCCCTTCTCTTTCTCGAGATCCTCGGGAGACCAATGCGGCTCGAACAGAATGTCGGCGATGAGGTCGAGCGCAAACGGTGCGTGCTCGCCGACGACACGCGCATAGTACGCAGTCCGCTCGTAGCCGGTGGCGGCGTTCATCACGCCGCCCACATTCTCGATCGCTTCCGCGAATTGGCGCGCATCGCGCGGGCCAGCGCCCTTGAACGCCATGTGCTCGAAGAGATGCGCAACGCCGTTCTGGTCGGCCGTTTCCCAACGCGCCCCGACGCGCTGCCACACGCCGATGGCCGTCGTGCCGAGGCCCGGCATCGGATCGAGCGCAACACGCACGCCGTTCGGCAGGCGAATGAGTTCGAGTTCGCTCACGCCGCCGGTTCAATCCTGCTGCGGACGCGGCGGGCGAAAGCTGAGACGTCCGGCGCTGACATGGTAGGCAAAGTAAATCACGATCAGCACCGCCGCGAGGCCGTACCACGTGAGGGCGTAACCGAGATGCCGCGCCGGCGGCAGCACATCGGCGCCGCGGGCGCGGGCGAAGGGATTCGGCGTCGCCCTGCCGTCGGGGCCGACATAGGCGCCGGCGATGTAATAGCCGGCGACGTTGTTCAGCCCGGCGTTGCGCCCCATGGCGGCGAGATCGGCGACGAACCACGCCCTTTGCAGCGGCTGCGGCGGCGGCGTAAACGGGCCGGGCGGCTCGGGCCGGATCGAAGCGCCGGTGATCGGCGCGCCCGATCGCAGCGCTGCCGGAAAGCGGACTTCGCTTGCGAGCGGCGCGTGCACCTGGGCGATGAAATCCGCATCCACGAAAACGGTGGTGGCGCCGTATTGCACGGGAGCAAACACGCGCCATCCTTCCTGATGCGTATCCGGTCTCACGCCGTTCACGAATTGGATGCCGTCGAGCACGGGCTGGTAGCTCGCGATCGTCATCTGCGCGACCGGTTCGTGCGCGGCGCGGCTCTTCTGAATGTACTTGTCCCATTGCCAGCGCCCAAGCACGACGAGCGCCACTAGCGCTGCGATCGCAAGCAGCGTCATCAACGGGAGCGGCCGGAAGCGGATCATTCGACGTCTGCGTGCGTCGCTTCACGCGCCTTATGCTTCCACTGCAGCGCAAACAATGTCGCCTTGAACGGCGGCAGGAGCGCCAAGCATAGCGCCACGGCGGCCAGCAGGGTGAGCGCGAGCGATAACCAATCCGGCAGGTGCAGGCCGAACTGCAGAATGAAGAGCAACGGCGCAACGATCGCGCCGACAATGAGGATGACGAACACGGCCGGACCGTCGCCGGCGTCCGCGGCGCGGAAATCCGCGCCGCAAACCGGGCAATTATCGCGCAGTCTCAGGTAGCTCGCGAACACCGGCCCTCTCCCGCATTGCGGACACCGCGAGCGCAAGCCCGCCATCCAGGGCGACGGTGTGTTCGTCAATGGCCCTGCATCGTGAGATACGGCGTCACGTAGACGAATGTGAAGAGGAAGAGCCACACGACGTCGACGAAATGCCAATACCAGGCCGCGGCTTCGAGGCCGAAATGCTTGGTCGGCGTGAACTGGCCCGCAAGCAGGCGCAGCAGGCACACGGCCAGAAAGATGGTGCCGATGATCACGTGCGCGCCATGGAAGCCCGTGGCCATGAAGAAGGACGCGCCGTAGACGTTCGCGGTGGTGATGTCGCCCATGTTGCCGAAGGCAAAGCCCGCCTCCGGATATTCGACCCCGAACTGGATGTAGGTGAACGTCATCCCCAAGAGCACCGTGAGCAGCAGACCCCAGGCCGCGCCGCGGCGGTCATTCTGCTGCAGCGCATGGTGCGCCCACGTCACCGTCGTGCCGGACAGCAGCAGGATGAGCGTGTTCATCAGCGGCAGATGGAACGGGTCGAAGGTTTCGACGTGCGGGGGCGGCCAATGCGCCCAAGCTGCGGTTTGCGCTGCGTCCCACGTCGGCACGACCCAGCCGGCGCGGTGATAGTGGTAAATCGCCAGTTCGAAGAACATCCAGAACCAGGCGACGAAGAACATCACTTCCGAGGCGATGAAGAGGATCATGCCGTAGCGCAGGCCGATATCGACTACCGGCGTGTGATCGCCCGCTCGGCTTTCCTTGATCACGTCGAGCCACCAACCGACGCAGGTGAAGACGAGGATGACGGCGCCGATCAGGAAGAGCGGCCAATGCCCCTTGCCCAGGAAGAAATTGTTCTCCTCATGCGGGATGCCGTGCATCAGGATGACACCGCCCACCGTCAGGAACAGGGCGCCTATGGAGCCGGTCAGCGGCCACGGACTTGGGTTGACCAAGTGGTAGTCGTGCTTGACGTTGCCGTGCGCCATTTCAGTCCCTCTTTGCGCCGCCGCTTCTACAAAAGCGCCGCCGAATTGCCAAACTCTCAACCCGTCGGAGCATTCACCGAGCGGAAGTACGTATAGGAAAGCGTCAGCGTATCGAGGCCGCGGGTCTCGGGATCACTGGCGAAATCAGGATCGACGAAGTAGACGACCGGCAAATCCGCCTCTTGATGCGGACCGATGACGCGATCCTGGAAGCAGAAGCACTCGAGCTTGTTGAAGTATTGGCCCGCCACGTGCGGGGTGACGTTGTAGGTCGCGCGCGCGGTGACGCTTTCGTCGGAGTCGTTGCGGACGTGGAAGAAGGCGAGTCCGGTCTCCCCGACGTGGAGGATTTCCGACGGTTGCTTCGGCGTGAAGGTTATCGGCAGGTCAGTGGCGACGTTCGTGTCGAAGCGGACCCGCACGGTCTGCGTCAGCACCCGCGACGGCGCCGCACGGGCGACCTGAGTGGTGCCGCCGTAGCCCGTGGCTTGGCAGAAGGCGCGATAGAGCGGCACAGCGGCGAACGCCATGGCCGTCATGCCGGCGACAGCGCCGACGACGATAGCGGCGGTGCGGACGACGCGCTTGCGTTGCGGATCGCTCATGGCGTCGCGCCTGCTACAGGATGCTGCGCGTGCATGTTCGCCGTCATCCGCGCCATCGAAACGAAAAACACCAGCACCACGAACGCCGCGATCGACAGCGCGATCACCAGGTTGCGGCGCTTGCGGGCGCGCACCTGCTCGGGCGTGAGGACGATCTCGTCGTTCATCGCGCCAACCCGTGATCGACGAGGAGCGCGGCGAACAGCGCGAAGAGATAGAGGATCGAAAACGCGAAGAGTTCGCGCGCCGGCTTGTCGGCTGCCCCGCCCTCGCCCGCTTGCGAGCGCAGCACGCGCGCGGCCAGGAAAATGAAGGCCGCGCCGCCCACGACTGAAACGACGGCATAGAGCAAGCCGCCGAGCCCGGTGATCGCCGGCGCGACGCCGAGCGGCGCAAGCAGCATGGAATAGGCGAAGATGTGCGCTCGGGTGGACCTGACGCCGTTCGTCACCGGCAGCATCGGCACCTTCGCGGCGGCGTAGTCCTGTCTCTGCAACAGCGACAGCGCCCAGAAGTGCGGCGGCGTCCACATAAAGATGATGGCGACGAGCAGCACGGGATCGAGTGAGAGCGTTCCGGTCTTCGCCGCCCACGCGATGGCCGGCGGCAGCGCGCCGGCAAGTCCGCCGATCACGATGTTCTGCGGCGTCGAACGCTTCAGCCACATCGTATAGACTACGGCGTAGAAGAAGATCGTGAAGGCAAGCAGCGCCGCCGCCAGCGCTCCGGCCGCGAGCAGCATCGTCATGACCGAAAGGCCGGAGAGAACCAGACCCAGCATCAGCGCTTCTTCGCGATCGACGCGGCCGGCGGGGATCGGCCGCGTGCGCGTGCGGGTCATCACCGCGTCAATGTCGGCGTCGAACCACATGTTGAGCGCGCCGGAGGCGCCGGCGGCGATGGCGATCGAGAGAATGCTGGCAAAGCCCAACACCGGATCGTTGGCGCCTGGCGCACAGAGGTAGCCCACCAGCGCGGTGAACACCACGAGCGACATAACGCGCGGCTTCAGCAGCGCGAAATAATCGCTCGCTGTCGCGGGACGGGCGAGATCGGAATGATGAGCGACGGTCATTCTCCCCCTCCCCTTGGGGAGGGGGATAGGGGGAGGGGGGCTTCAGGACATGGCGCAGCGGATGACGCTTCGCCCGCGCCCGATTGCTTAGCAGCGCACCCAGTCGTCCGCCCCTCCTCCCTACCCTCCTCCCGATGGGAGGAGGGCGCAAAAATAATCTGCCTTATGCGCTCGACTACACCGCCCGGATCAGCGCGCAACTCTTCGTTAGTTATTCGAACGACTTTGTAGCCGCGAAGGATCGCATCGATCTCTTTTTCCTTGTCGGCTTGACGAACGTCCGGTCGCTCGTGAATGGCGCCGTCCAGTTCAATGAGAACCTTTCGTCTGAGGTCGGCGAAATCAAACACGCGGTAACCGACGTTTGTTTGGCGACGAAAATTCGCGCCTTCTCGGTTCAGCGCCCGAAGCAACTTCCAAAGACGTTTCTCATGTGGCGTTTCGTTCTTCCGCAAAGCGCGCGCGCGATCGGCGGCGCGGGAATAGTCCTTGCGCCGATCTTCACCGAATGCGGGAGCCCAACCTGTCATTGCCCTAGTGATGCGTTTCCGGCTTGATCACCGGCAGTTCGTTGAACTGGTGGAAGGGCGGCGGCGAGGAAAGCGTCCACTCCAGCGTGGTGGCGCCTTCGCCCCACGGATTGGCGCCCGCCTTGCGGCGCACCACGAACATCTCGACCAGCGTCACCAGGAAGATCAGCACGCCGACAGCGGTGATCGCGTATCCGATCGACGAGATCCGGTTCCAGAACTCAAACTGCACCGGATAATCGACGTAGCGCCGCGGCATGCCCTGCAAGCCCAGGAAGTGCTGCGGGAAGAAGATGATGTTGACGCCGATGAACATGATCCAGAATTGCAGACCAGCCAGGAACCCGTTGTAGCGATAGCCGCTCATCTTTGGGATCCAGTAGAAGAAGCCGCCGAAGATCGCGAACACGGCGCCGAGCGACAGCACGTAGTGGAAGTGCGCGATGACATAGTACGTATCGTGAAGGGCGGTATCGATGCCGGCATTGGCCAGCACAACCCCAGTGACGCCGCCCAACGTGAACAAGAAAATGAAGCCGATCGCCCAGAGCATCGGCACCTTGAAGTCAATGGAGCCGCCCCACATGGTGGCGATCCAGGAGAAGATCTTGATGCCCGTCGGCACCGCGATGACCATGGTGGCGGCCACGAAATAGGCCTCGAGATCGAGGCCCATGCCCACCGTGTACATGTGGTGCGCCCACACCAGAAAGCCGATGAAGCCGATGGCCACCATCGCGTAGGCCATGCCGAGATAACCGAACACGGGCTTCCGGGAGAACGTCGACACGATTTGCGAGATCATGCCGAAACCCGGCAGGATAAGGATGTACACTTCTGGGTGACCGAAGAACCAGAACAAGTGCTGGTACATGATCGGGTCGCCGCCGCCGGCCGGGTTGAAGAAGTTGGTGTGGAAGTTGCGGTCTGTCAGCAGCATCGTCAGTGCGCCCGCAAGCACTGGCAGCGCCAGAACGAGTAGCCATGCCGTCACCAGAACCGACCACACGAACAGCGGCATCCGATGCAGCGTCATGCCCGGCGCACGCATGTTGAAGATCGTGGTGATGAAGTTGATGGCGCCGAGGATCGATGAGGCGCCGGCGACGTGCAGCGACAGGATCAGGAAATCCATGGCCGGCCCGTCATGATAGGCAGTGCCCGCGCCCCAGTTCGTCGAAAGCGGCGGATACATGGTCCAGCCGCCGCCAGCGCCCATGTGCTCGCCTGCCCCCGGCGCAAAGAACGAGATCGTCATCAGCGTGAACGAGACCGGCAGCAGCCAGAAAGAAATGTTGTTCATGCGCGGGAAGGCCATGTCCGGCGCGCCGATCATCAAGGGTACGAACCAGTTGCCGAAGCCGCCGATCATCGCCGGCATGACCATGAAGAAGATCATGACCAGACCGTGATAGGTCACGGACGCGTCGTAGAGGTGCTTGGCTCCGTCGTCGTCGTGGATCCACGGAAAGATGTGGTTCACGATCTGGATGCCCGGCTGGTACAGCTCGGCGCGGATGATGCCAGAGAGCGTGCCGCCGATGAGCCCGGCTACGATAGCAAAGACAAGGTACATCGTGCCGATGTCCTTGTGGTTGGTCGAAAACAGCCAGCGCGCCGGGTTCCAGAGGCTCGGGCGGTGGTCGCCGTGATCGGCGTGACCGGCGGCGTGCGCGTGCGTCATGGCTTGGCTCCGTACTCCATCTGGCCGCTCATCGCGGTTCGCCTCTTCTGGGTATGTCTTTTGCCGGGCGCTTCGCCCAGCATGCGTTGCGCGTCAAAACGTCCGGCGCGCACCTCACGGTTTCGTGTGGGCCCCGAAGGCGCGGTTCGTCGCAAAGCGCCATGCCTCTCGGACACGTGAGTTGAGGCGCCGCCGATGCGTTCATAGCCTGTGGCGTGGGAGGTAAAGCCCAGATGCGACTGATACAAATAACCTGCGCGTCGCTGGCTCTTGCACTGCTCGCGACGCCGCTTGCCATGGCCCATGCGAGACGCACCGTGATCATCGGCGTGAGCCCAGCCCAGGACTGCTACCTGGCTGTTTCTCAGCGGCGCCAGGACGCCGACTCCATGGACAAGTGCACCTTGGCTCTGAGCGACGACTTCTTGTCGCGCGAAATCCGCGCCGTCACCTACGTCAACCGGTCCATCCTGCATTTGCGCCGGCATGAGAGCCGCTTGGCGCTGGGCGACGCCAACGAAGCGATCGACCTGCAAAGCGCCCTGAGCCAGGAAGACGCCGCGCGCGCCTACTTCTATCGCGCGAACGCCAACGAGGACCTCGGCTACAACCGCGCCGCCTACGACGACTACCGGCATGCGGCCGAACTCAGCCCGAATTGGGCGGCTCCGCGCACCGAGTTGACGCGTTTCCAAGTGCGGTGACCCCAACGCCATCTCGCGCGCCTTAGCGCGTATGCGACGCCTGGGCGGGCCCTGAAGCCGGCGCAGGCGTCGTTTGTGTTGTGGTGGCGGGCGTTGTCGCCGCTGCGGGCGTTCCGGTTTGGCCGATGCCGCCCTGTCCGCCCTGCGACAGGAGCCAACGGTTGAACTCGTCACGCGGCACCGCGCGCACTTCGATCGGCATGAAGGCGTGATCCTTGCCGCAAAGCTGGTCGCACTCGCCGTAGAACAAATGCTCGCCGGCGCCGACCAGGCGCGCCTCGAGCCGGAACCAGGTATCGTTGACGCGCCCTTGCGTTGCGTCGGCCTTCACGCCGAAAGCCGGCACCGCCCAGGCGTGGATCACGTCGTTGGAGGTGACGAGCACGCGCACCGTCGTATCCATCGGCACCACCACCGGATTGTTGGTGGCAAGCAGATATGTACGCTGCTCGCGCGGGTTCGGGTGCGCGGCGTTCCAGGCGCGAACGTCAGCTTCCGGCATGAGGATCGACGTCAGCGACACGTGCTGATCAGGATATTCGTACTGCCAGAACCATTGGTTGCCGGTGACCTTGAGCGTGATTTCGGCGTTGGGCGGCACGCGCTCTTCGCGGAAGAGCAGAGGAAACGAGCGCCACGCGATCGC
>JAFEDV010000123.1 GCA_018241475.1 Pseudomonadota bacterium
GCCCGCCACACCCCCGCCCCTGCCTGAACAAGACGCCGAGCTGATCGAACGGCTCAAAGAAATCTCCACCTATTTACGCGAGGACGACAGTCTCGGCTGCGAGGCTCGACCCAACCGCCTCTTTTACGATTACGAACGCAAGATGTTCCTCGCGGGCCGAGCGTCCGCACGGAGGGCAACATGAGCGCTCAACTCAAAATCGAGTTCTTCGCTGGCTCGTCGATTCAGGACGCGGCTCAAGAGGGTATCCGGTTGGCGAAGCTGCTGACCATGACGGTCGTTTTCGATTTCAACGAGGTCCACGTGATGGTGCATCCCGACCATCAGCAAATCGACGTGGTTGCGGCGTTCTACGAGGCGCTGGAGAGCAAGAGCCAATACAAGATCGCCTGCGGTCACGCGGGAACTTGGGAACGGTGGCAAATCGCTGAGCGCGAAAAGCAGCGAGGCGCTATCGAAGCATCCAAGAAACCAGCCAAACGCACCCGCGCGGCAGGAAAGCAAGGAGGCGCGTCGTGAGCGCGAACACTGCTAGGGCTTCTTCGGTCAGCCGCATCGCCTCGGTCCATTCCTTCTCCCACGAGTGAAGTGGGCAACCATTCTGGTTACCTTGAAGCTGTTCAAGGGCCGTCGCGAGCAAACCTGACACCCGAAGGCCAAGGCCGTTCGTGCTCGATGTGCTACGGAGACATCTCACACGGCAAAGACGGCTATTACGAGCGCTGGGCCCAAGAGCGCTGGGCCCAAGAGCAGCAACAGGCCGAACAAGAACGCCAAGAATCTGAACACAACCAAGAATCCAATGCCAACTAAACCCACCCCCACGCCGCCGGTCGCGCACCGGATTGCGGACAGGCCGATTGAATTTATCCCCCACAAGACTTGGGTTTGGTGCTCCGCGCACGATTCCTATTGGGTAGCGTGGACCAAGACCGACGAGCCGTGTCCGAAGTGTCTTTACTGGTGCCACAGCGACATGCGCCCGACCTTCGACCCGACCGCCCAACCGATTTTGAAGGAGGTGAGGAACGATGGACGAACCGTACCAGGAGAAGCGTCCGGAAGGTGCGCCCGGCTCGCGAGCGTCTTGCCGTTGAGCCGGGCTGTCAGTGGCGCCCCATCGTCCGCGCTTGCTCCGACGCCGAGGACTGATGCGTTCGTTCCTTCATCTCGGCACTACGGGAATTATCGCGACTTGGCCGAAGATTTGGAACGCGAGCTGTCCGCCGCGCTGAGGGAGAACGAAACGCTCAAGGCGCACCATCAACGGGATGAGGAATTGCTCGTTCAACGTACCGATGAGATTCGCGCGCTTAAGGCAGAAATTACCGCCGAGAGAAATCTTCACGGACAGACCCGCGTTGTCGTCGAGGAACTAAACACGATTTGCAACGATCTGAGGAATGCAGGGCAACCACAATTCGTCCGTAGCGAAGCCATCCGGCTTTTGCGGGAAGATCAAGCGGAGATTCGTGGCAATCTCGCTGCTTTATCCACGCGCCTGCAAGAACGAGAGGTCGAACTCGCCACCCTGCGGACCCAACAGGCTGCGGCACAGCCGCCGTTGAGCGGGGCGGTCATCGACGCGCTAATTCACGACCTCTGCGTTTACGGTTTCGGAGAGGACTACGGTCCGCTCGCGATTAAGGACACGACTGACATTGTGAAGAAGCATCTGTCAGTCGCCCCGCAGCCGGGGAAGGGGCCGAGCGATGCGGAGCTTATTGCAGCTTATCGCGAAGCTCATGCGAAATATATTGATGTGTTCGCCAAAACTGCGGAATCCGCACGTCATCCAAGGACTGATTGCATCCCTGACCCTGAAAGCATCGCAATGCGTGCAGTAGTGCGTGTTCTGAGGGATGCCCTGACCCAGACCCGCGCCAACGGGCGGACGGAGGAAGCAACGTGAGTACTGAAAAACACACATTCGAGAGAGCCTTGCTCTCCAAGATCATCACAGGTTGCGGGGCCGTTGCGACCGTCTGCATCATCACCCTGCTTTTCGCCGAAAGCTGGAAGCTCGGCATCGCTGGGGTCGCGGGGTTCTCCCTTATCTTCGGACTCGCGGCCAAAGACGTGCTCGTGAAATATCGGAAGCTAGACGGAGAGGAGGACGAGCCATGAGCGCCCGCCAAGCCAAGGGCGCGGGGGTGCTCAGGTGGCGCAACGATTTCCAAACTAAGCCGCGTGGGAAATGGTACGAGGCCCTAGCCCTCTATCGCTCGAAACAAGAGGCTGAAAAAATAGGCCAATTGGTTCTGCGCTCTAAAAACTATTTCAGAGTCCGAACCGTCCGCGTGACCGTCAGGACGGAGGAGTGATGAATGAGCTGGCACTTTTCGCTGGTCATGGTGGCGGCATACTCGCGAGCCAATTGCTCGGGTGGAGTGTCGTCTGCGCCGTTGAAATCGACGATTACGCCCGCCGAGTCCTCATGGCGCGTCAAGATGACGGAAGCCTTGCACCATTTCCAATCTGGGATGATGTCGCCACATTTGACGGGAAGCCATGGTATCTGGCGGATTTCCGTGTGTCGGAATCAGCCCGGAAAGACTCAACGAGCGATATAGAAAACACATCGGAATCCTCGATCCAAAATCAGGACTCGTGCGCGAGCAGCTCAGAATTATCAGAGAGATTGAGCCAGCAGTTGCCCGATTCGAGAATCACCCAAACCTGTCAAAACGCGGTCTCGACTTTATCCTCAGTGAACTTGCCGCGATGGGGTTCAATGCGGAATGGGATACTTTATCAGCGGACGCATTTGGAGCGCCCCACGAACGAAAACGGCTCTGGATTGAGGCTACCCACCCCGACCGCCCATTGCTCGAAAGAATCAGGTTATCCGGGAGAACATCGGCGCAAGACAAAGCCGCTGGGGGCTGTGTTTGGTGGAAAACCGAACCCGGAATACCTAGAGTGGCTCATGGGATGGCCAATCGGGTGGACCGACTTAAGGGCATTGGAAACGGGCAGGTACCAATTGTGGCTGCAAGCGCATGGGAAACTTTGAAGCCCTGAACTTATGAACAAACGAACCAACCCCACCCGGCGCAGCAGCGCCAAGAAGCAAGACCGCGATGACTGGGCTCGTGGCTATTTCTGCGCCGTCGCGATGTATCTCAAAGAGAACTGCGCCGAGGGTAACGCGGACCCCGCAGCAATATCTATGTTTCGCGGCGCGCTTCTTTACGTCCGGTACGCCGACGAAGAAGACAAGGCAGTGTTCGTAACGCACGGACTAATGCCAGCAGAAATCCCCGCGCCCTCTGGTCCCGCGCACAAGGAGTAATTTCTATGAGCAACAACCCGACCGAACAGGCAACGCCGAGCCGCGAGAGCAGGCTCAGGGAGGCGATAAATGCCGCCGTCCTCCAGCACACCTACGTAAACTATGATCGGCCATCCACGATTGCAGAATCCCCCGCACTGTCGGACCACATCCTCGCCGCCGTCCTGCCCCTGCTCAATGAGGGGGTGGAGGACGTCCGACAGGACCGTGACTCTTCCGCGAGCCTTTTCGCCAACTGGGTGAAAGACCCGCAGGACAACGGGGACTACATGCTCAGCCTCAGCCCCGAGGAGACACGCAAGTTCTTTGAGGAGGTGAACCGCCTTATCGTGGGTTTCCGAGAACGCCTGAAAAACGATTTTGAGGCACAGCTATCAACCGCCCAAATCAATCTTCGCTCGAAGGAGCGCGAGCTGGCCGAGGCCCTCAGGGAGCGGGATGAGGCGCGGGCGGCTATCGAAATCGGCCAAGAGAACTGCGACTCCGTTTACAACAACCTCAAGCGGGAGCGCGATCTCGCCAAGGTCGATGCCTCCCTCGACCGAGAAAAGGCCGGGAAGCCCCGCACCCAACGGGCCGAGGAGCAGGCCCACGCGGACGGGCTGGCGCAGCAGTGGGAGATGGCGCGCACCGAGA
>JAFEDV010000124.1 GCA_018241475.1 Pseudomonadota bacterium
AACATCCCGCTGAACGATTCGCTGGCGTTCCGCTTCGACGCTTCGGCGCGCAGCCGCGACGGCTATGTCCACGACATCACCTCCAACGATGACATCAACACGACCAATCGCTGGGCGGGCCGCGGGCAGATGCTGTGGGACATCTCCCCGAACGCGACGCTGCGCGTCATCGCCGATGGCGCGGCCACGCATGAAGTGTGCTGCGGGATCACGCCGCTCCTTTATGGAACCACGGACCTCGTCATTGCCGGTATTCTCGGCGGCCCAAGCGGCATAGTGCCGGGCTTCGTGCCGCACGCCCCGACGCTGGCGGATCCGTCGATCGGCTTCAACAGCCAGACCGATAGCCGCAACATGACGGTGACGCCGGGCCGCAACTACAACGAGCGCACCCAGGAGCAAGGCATTTCAGCGCAGCTCGACTGGGACCTTGGCTTTGGGCACCTGACCTCGATCACCGCGGACCGCAGCTGGCAATCCGTGCGCAATCAGGACATCGATTTCAACAAGATCGACATCTCCTACCGCGACGGCCTGCGCGTCGCCTTCCAGAACTTCTCGGAAGAGCTGCGTCTGCAAGGCGAAGCCGGACGCCTGAACTGGCTCGGCGGCGGCGATTATGGCGATGAAAAGATGCATCAGACCGACACGATCCGGGTCGGCACACAGGTGAATCAATACACCAGCTTCGCGGTGCTCGGCGGAACTGGCGCCCTCCCGTGCGGAGGCGGCGAACTCTTCAACTTCACGGCGGCCTCGTCGATCTTCGAATGTGCGGCCGGGATGCTGCCCACCGCGCCGGCGCGAGCAGCTGCGCTGGCAGCGGTTGACGCAGTGAACAGCGGCTACATTTCGCCGAACGCCTCCGGCATGGGACAACAAGCCGACAATTGGTCGGTGCATACCCAGAACTGGGCGGTGTTCACGCACGACGAATTCAACATCACCGATCGGCTGCAGCTCACGGTGGGCGCGCGCTACAACAGCGAGACCAAGGATCTCGGTGCGCACCTTAACTCCGTGGCCAACTCGTGCACGACGCTGCAAGCCATGGAAAGCGGCACGGTGGGCTTCTTCGGCCCTGGCGTGGGGGCGGTCACCTTCCTCGACAACGTGCTGAGCGGCGCCCTCTCGAGCACGATGAACCTGGCCTGCAACCCAGCGATCAACACCATCTCCAACGGAAATTGGGCAGGCAGCTCCGACGAGAACTTCTGGACGTATCTTGCGTCGCTTTCCTACCACCTCAACGACAGCACTATGGTCTATGCTGGCTACTCGCGCGGTTACAAGGCGGGCGGCTATAACGTCGACCGTTCCGGCTTTGATGTGCTGCCATCGCTGACGGCGGTGGGCAATTGCTCCACACCCTTTGCACTTGGCCGCGTTTGCGTCGACGACCTGCACTTCAAGCCGGAATTCACCGACGCCTACGAAGTCGGCTTCCGCTCGTCGCCGTTCGGGCGCGGTTCGACGTTCAACCTGACTGCGTTCTACGAACAGATTCACGACTATCAGCTGAACGCATTCAACGGCTTCAACTTCATCACCCGCAACGTGCCGGAAGTGATCAGCGAGGGCGTCGAACTCGAGACTTCCGTGCGCCCGATGGAAGGTCTCGCACTGAATGCCGGCGTGACCTACAACGACGCCCACTATGACAGCCAAGTCCGCTTCAGCCCGCTCACCGCCCCGCTTGGCGCAGCGGATCCGAACGCGGTGTTCAAGGGCGAGGTGCTGTCGTTCGCGCCGCAATGGGTCGTGACCGGCGGAGCCAGCTACGAGCTGCGGCTAGGCGCCAACTACCACGCCATGTTCTACGTCGACGGCCGCTGGAACGACGGCTACCGCACACAGACGTTGGCGCGCGATCCGCTGGGGCGCACAGACAACAGCGCGTTTGCGATCTTCAACGCCCGCATCGGCGTCGGCCCGCGCGACGACCGCTGGTCTGTCGAACTGTGGGCGCGCAATCTGACGGACGAGTTCTTCTTCGTCGGCGCATTCCAGCCGCCGTTGCAGAACTCCTACGTCGTGTTCCCGAACGAACCGCGCACGGTCGGCTTCGAACTGCGCGGCCGCTGGTAAGCGGACGAAACAGGGGAAACTGCAAGCGGCCGGAGCGAAAGCTCCGGCCGTTTTGTTTTACGTAATCGGTGACACACACTCTTTTTCCAGCTGAGGCGGATGAAGCAGCAGCGCTGGAAAAAGAGTGTGTGTCACCGAATTAGCTACTGCACCGCACCCCGCAGCATTTGCAGCATGAACGAGAAATCCCTGCCGCCGTGGCCGCGATCGACCAGCTCGGCGTAGAGCGCCTGGGCGCCGCCGCCGAGCGGCGTGTCGGCGCCGGAGTTCATCGCCGCCTCTTGCGCCAGCTTGAGATCCTTCAGCATCATCGCCGCCGCGAAGCCGCCCTGGTAGTCGCGATTGGAGGGCGCCGCCGGCACCGGCCCCGGCCATGGGCAGTACGAGGTCAGCGACCAGCACTGGCCCGACGCCTTCGACGAGATGTCGAAGAATTTTTGCGGATCGAGGCCGAGGCGCTCGGCGAGCACAAACGCTTCGCACGTCGCGATCATGGAAATACCCAGCAGCATGTTGTTGCAGATCTTCGCCGCCTGGCCCGCGCCCGCGTCGCCGGCGCGAATGATCGCCTTGGCCATCGGCTTCAGCGCCTCTTCCATGTCGGCGAAATCCTGCTCGCGGCAGCCGACCATGAAGGTGAGCGCGCCGCTGGCCGCCGCGGCGGTGCCCCCGGAAACCGGCGCATCGGCGGCGCGGAAGCCTTGCATGGAGGCGTCGCGCGCCACGGTGCGGGCGCTGTCGACATCAATGGTGGAGCAATCGATGAGCAGTGCGTCCTTGGGCGCGTTCGGCAGGATCGCTTGCTCGTACACGTCGCGCACGTGCTGGCCGGCCGGGAGCATGGTGATAACGACGCTGGCGTCCCTGACGGCTTCGCCCGCGGAAGCCGCGCCCCTCATGCCCTGCTCGGCCGCGCGCTTCATCGCCTCGGCCGAAAGGTCGAACGCCGTCACCTCATGGCCGGCCTTGGCCTGATTGGCGGCCATGCCCGAACCCATATTGCCGAGACCGATGAATGCGACGCGGGTCATGTAGAGCGCTCCTGAATGCGAAGCCTTACATACGCCGACCCGAATGAAGAGCAATGTTCGTGCTTCCCCGGCGGGGGAGGACGAGGCTCACGGAAGCGGCGTCCATTCTTCGCCGGACGGCATGGGCGCGAAGATTCCATCGAGCATCGTGTCAGTTACGTCCGCGAGCGTGGGCGGATTCCACTTTGG
>JAFEDV010000125.1 GCA_018241475.1 Pseudomonadota bacterium
GATCGGGCCGAATCCAGCGGGCGAGCGCCTCGCAAGCCTCAATGCTTCCGGTCGCCAGATTGATCTTTGGCTGGAAGTAGGCGCGGAACTCGTTGCGCTCGAGGGCGCCCCGCATTTCGCGCTCCAGCGTCAATCGCGCCATCGCTTCGCGGTCGAGGGATTGGGTATAGACCTTCAGCCGCGCCGGAGAGGCGTGCGCCGCGCCCAGCGCCATGCGCGCGTGCCGGATGACGGTATCGGCGTCTCTGCCGTCGCGCGGCGCCAGGGCTACGCCGCAGCAGGCGCCGAGGATGAGTTTGTGGCCTCTCCACTCGAACGGCTGGTTGAGCGCGGCGTTCAGATGCTGCGCGAAGCGCGCTACTTCCGAAACCGAGTTGAACCTTGGCGCGAACACCGCGAACTCGACGACGCTCAGCCGCGCTGCAACGGAAACCGGCTCGCCGCCGCCGGGGGCGCGCACGCCCACGTCGACGGCCGCCGTTGCATGCGAAAGCCGCTCAGCCACGGCGCGGAGAAATTCCCGAGCGGCGGCGGGATCGAGCGTCTGCATGAGCTTCTGCAGCCGCTGCAGCTCGAAAACCAGAACGGCGCCCTGTTGCGGTCCGCCTTGCAGAATGAAGAAATCCACTTCGCGGACGAAGCGGTCGTGATTGGGCAGCTGCGTGACCGGATCGACAAATGCGATCTGCTGGATGCGCTGCATGGAGGCGTCGAGCCGGGTTATCATGCTGTTGAAGGCGTTCGCCAGGGTTTCGAACTCGTCGCCGGTGCGCAGCTCGATGGGTTCGGCTTGGCCGCGCTCGGCGATGCGCGATGCGAAACGGGCCAATTTGTCGAGCGGCGCAACCGCTTTACGGACAAGGTGCGCGGTGAGCGGCACGGTTGCACCGGCGATGCAGATAAGGATGAGCAGGAACGGCGCCAGGGCCGGCAATGCATTGAACCTGTAGGCGTCGCCGTTCCACATCATCACCGCGACGCCGAGCCGCTCGCCATTGTGGATGACCGGCGCGCCCAGGGCCAGGCCATTATCGGCGGTGCGAAGATAGCTTGGCGCTCCCGTTTCGGCGACCCGCCGTGACAACAGTTCGGCGGCGGCGGCGTCACTGGCGCTGCCGCCATGCTCGGCGATGACACGCCCCTGTTCGTCGTGCACCACGATCCGACGCACTTCCCGGCGCGACGTGGCGATGGCTGCGGTTGTTTGCAGTTCGCCGACATTGTGCTGCGAGATCAGGTTGCCCGAGACGTTGGCCAGATGCTGCGTCAGCTCGCCGGTTACGATGATTTGATGCCGAGTGCTTTCGCGATCGGCGCCGAACATGATTGTCGCGGCCGAAAGCACAGCCGTCGCCATGATCAGCACGGTCGTGAACAGCACCGCGCGGGCGGCCA
>JAFEDV010000126.1 GCA_018241475.1 Pseudomonadota bacterium
CCCGACAACACGCGATGGTTCGGCCCATACGCCGCGTACGTCGGCCGTTTCAGCACCGCGGCGTCAAGCATGTGGTCCTGCACGGCGGGGCTGACTTCGTCGAGACTGGCCTTCACTGCGCCCAGCAACTCACGCGCTGTGGCCGGCGTGATCAGGCCCTGCAGCAACGCATAGCCTTCGCCGTGATAGTCGCCGCTGAGTTTCATGCGACCCACTCCATCAGAACGCTTGCGTTGCGTCCACACGAGCCGCCGCCGCCCGAAGGCCGCAGCCCAGCCCGGGAACCCTTCGTAAACGCCCAATATGGTAACTCCATGCCCGAAAGTGCGCTCGCCATGTTGGTTGACAGACTCTTTAAGCGTCGCCTCACGCGGCAAGCCTTCATCACCGCCGGGTTGCCCATTTTGGGCCTCGTGTTGCTGGTGATCGCCGGCGCTTTCGCCGTCTTCATCCACTTCGCGCAGCAGCAAGACCGCAGCTATGTAGACAATACGCGCCGCCTCGTCGCCAGCGCTCTTGAAGGCCGCTTGCACGCGCTCAGCGACATTACAGTCGACTACGCCAACTGGACCGCGGCTTATAACGCCGTTTCGGTGCGCTGGGACCGCGCCTGGGTGAGCGGCAATTTCTACTCCACCGTCACCGACGGCATGGTGATCTTCCGTCGGGATGGCGCGGTTCGCTACGTCTGGAAAGCGCAATCGCTTGAGGCCAACCCCGCCGCGCTCGGCTATCAAATTGTCAACGCCGCGCGCAACATCCCTTCGCTGGGCGCGCTCGCGGCCGCGCCGCATGCGACCGGAACGGTGACGCGCACGCTTGTGCTCCTCAACGGACGTCTCGCGCTGTTGTCTGTCGCCCCGATCGCGCCGGAAGACGACGCGGAGCGCATGCGGCGTTTGTCCAGCGCATCCGCCGACTATCTTGCCGCAATCGACATCCTCGATCCCGCACAAATCGCCGCGCTCGGATCGGAACTCGATCTGGACGCTTTTTCGCTGACCCAACGCGTCGACCCCGACGCCGGCTTTGTCTCCCTGCCCATGCGCGCCGCCAATGGCGCGCTGTTGGGTTACCTGCAATGGCGCGATCAACATCCCGGCAGCACTGCTTTTGCCGGCGAGATCGGCCCGGTCCTAATCGGGGTCGTCGCCATCGGTCTGCTCTCGATCCTGGTTGCCATCGTGCTCATGCAGCGCCAGGTGAGTGCAGTCGTGCGAGCGGAGGCAGCGCTCGAGTCGAGCCGACTCAAGTCGGAATTCATCTCCAACATGAGCCACGAGCTGCGCACCCCTCTCGACGCCATCATCGGCTACGCCGAACTCATCCAAGAAGAGGCGCCTAAAGGCAATCTGTTCGATTCCGTCAGGCGTGACACGCGCCGCATCAGGGAGAGCGCGCGCCGACTTCGACAACTCATCGACGATGTGCTCGATCACTCCCGCATCGACGCCGGACGCCTCCGGCTTGCGCCCGAGCCGATCACTGTTTCCGAACTCTTCGCTGAAATTGAGAGCGCGCTAGCGCCGGCAGCGATGGCCCAAGCCAACAAGCTCGCCTTCGCATGCGAAAACACCGACCTGTGCCTGGTGAGCGACCATCAGCGACTGCGCCAATGCCTGATCAATCTGGCCGAAAACGGCATCAGCTTCACGCGCAACGGCGTGATTTCGGTTTCCGCCCGCAGCACCGCGCTGGGCGGTATCGACCATCTCCTGTTCGAGGTGTGCGACAATGGGCTGGGCGTGCCGCGCGCGGTCCAAGCGACATTGTTCGATCCCTTCGTGCAAGGGCGGGATGGCTGCCCCCGTCCGAATCGCGCCGGCACGCTCTCTCTGTCGATCTCGCGCAAGCTTGCGCGAGCCATGGGTGGCGACATCACCTTCGAAGGCGATCCAGCCGGGGGGTCGCGCTTCACGCTTTGCCTTCCCAAGAATCCGCGGGCGCTCGTCGCCAACGCGGCCTAAGAGGCCAGCCGTGCGCGCAAATAGCCAATCACCTCGTGCAGCGCCTCTGCCGTCGGGCTGCCACGCGTATCATCGTAGTGGCCGGTGAACACGCTGTGGCCGCTGCCCGGCAAGACGTTCAAAATTACCCGCACGGCGCCGTCGTTGAAGGCCCCGTCAATCGCCTCGAACTTCGCTGCCTTGCAGAGCGGATCGTCCTTGAAGCGATAGGCGCGCATCGCACCCTTGGCGTCGAGCGCCGCGCGCGAGGCGGCGATCTCAGCAGGCGACATGTGTAGTGCGCTTTGATCGCGCGCCGGCAGAGAGGGTTGCGAGGCGACCGCCGCCCAGACATTGGGTTCCGCGATCAGCGTCATCGCGAAATTGCCGGACAGGCACATGCCGATCACGCCAACGCGATCGATCTTGCGCGATTCGGCGACATGCCGGCAAAGCGCCCGCATCCAATCGACAATGGCGCTCGAC
>JAFEDV010000127.1 GCA_018241475.1 Pseudomonadota bacterium
GGCACCCAGGCCGCGACGAACTCAGGCAGATGTATCACTGGGCGCGTCCGCGCATTGCCGTGCCGGTGCACGGCGAGCGCCGGCACTTGCTGGAGCATGTGAAGCTTGCGCAGTCGTTGCAGGTGCCGGAGGCGTTGGCGCCCAGCAATGGCGATCTTATCCGGCTCGCACCAGGGTCTGCGGCGATCATCGATGAAGTGCCGGCCGGCCGGCTCTTCGTGGACGGCAATGCAATCGTGGCGGCCGAGGACGACGCCCTGCGTGACCGGCGCAGGCTCGGGGAGGAAGGCGTAGTGACGGTCGCCCTGGCGATCAACGCGAGAAAGAACGCGCTGATCGCCGGGCCCAGTATCAGCGCGCGCGGGCTAGCGGCAGCGGGGGAGGCGGAAATGGACGCATCGCTCGACAGCCTGGAAGCGGCGGCGCTCGCCGCCTTCTCGAAGCTCAGCCCGGCCGAACGCGAGGACGATGAGCTGATTGAGACGATGGTGGGGCGAGCCGTACGAAAAGCGGCGGAACGGGTCTGGGACAAACGGCCGCTGGTCGACGTCAGCGTCCTTCGGATTTAGGTTGTGCAAGGAGACCGGAGAGGAGCCATGATTGGGCGGCTCAATCACGTCGGCATAGCGGTGCCTTCGATCGATGCGGCGAAGGCGACGTATCGCGACCTCTACGGGGTGCCGGAGAGCGCGATGACGGAAACGCGGGAGCTGCCGGCCCAGGGCGTGCGGTTCGCGTTCGTCAACGTCGCCAACAGCCAAATCGAACTCATTGAACCGCTTGGCGCAGAGTCGCCGATCCGGAAGTTTCTCGAGCGCAATCCCAATGGCGGCCAGCACCATGTGTGCTTCGAGGTGGAGGAGATCTACGCCGCTCGGGACGCCATGCTTGCGAAGGGCGCGGCGGTGCTCAATGAGCCGCGCATAGGCGCTCATGGCACTCCCGTCATCTTCATCCATCCGAAGAATTCGAACGGCGTGCTGATCGAGCTCATGGAAACACCGAAGGCCGCGCGCGCATGAGCCTCCCGCTTGGCATCGCCATTTTTCTGATCCTTTGGTGGCTCGCATTCTTCCTGCTGCTTCCGGTGGGCGCACGGAGCCTGCACGAGGCCGATGAAGCCGGCGCGCCGGGAGTCGAACGCGGCGCGCCTCAAACGCACAATCTGGGCATGAAGGCGGTTGCGGCGGCCGGGATCGCGGCGGTTTTGTGGCTTGGCGTCGCCTGGGCGATTTCTCGCGATCTATTCGACGTATTTCCTGGCTAAGGGCCGCGTTGCGGGGCAGGCCGCGCCAGTCTATCCAGGCCCGGAAAGGATTCCGCCCTGATGCATGCGCTCAAAGTCACGCGCGCCGAAGATTTTCCCGAATGGTACCAAGCCGTGGTCCGCGAGGCGGACCTCGCCGAGCAATCGCCGACGCGCGGGTGTATGATCATCAAGGCGTGGGGCATGGGACTCTGGGAGCGCTTCGTCGCGGAGATGGACGGGCGCATTCGGGCGACGGGCCACGAGAACTACTATTTTCCGTTGCTTATCCCGTTGAGCTTCTTTGCGAAGGAGGCCGAGCACGTCGAAGGCTTCGCCAAGGAGATGGCGGTGGTGACGCATCATCGCCTGAAACAGATCGATGGCGAATTGAAGCCCGATCCCGAGGCGGAGCTGACCGAACCTCTGATCATTCGCCCCACGTCGGAAACGATTATCGGCGATGCGTTCAGCCGCTGGATAAAATCCTATCGCGATCTGCCGCTGAAGCTGAACCAGTGGGCCAACGTCATGCGCTGGGAGATGCGCACACGCATGTTCCTGCGCACGGCGGAGTTTCTCTGGCAGGAGGGTCACACTGCCCACGCCGACGAAGCCGACGCCATGGAAGAGACGATGCTGGCGCTCGAAATCTATCGCGGCGTCGTCGAAGACGTGATGGCGATCCCGGTGATCCTAGGCGAGAAGTCGGAGAACGAGCGCTTCCCCGGCGCCGAACGCACGTATTCGCTCGAGGCGATGATGCAGGACGGCAAAGCCCTGCAAGCCGGCACGTCGCACTATCTCGGCACCCACTTCGCCGAAGCCCAGAACATCCGCTACCAGGACAAGGACGGCAATCTGACGCTGGCGCATACGACCAGCTGGGGCTCCACGACGCGGCTCATCGGCGCCATGGTGATGGTGCACGGCGACGATGACGGCCTGCGCACGCCGCCGGCGATGGCGCCGAAGCAGATCGTCATCGTACCAATGCTGCGCGGCGGGCCCGCCGATGCTGAACTGAAGGATTACTGCGCAAAACTTGCCGCCGAGCTGAACAGGCAAAGCGTGTTCGACAATCATCTCCGCGCATGGGTGGATACGAAGGACGCCAAGCCCACCGAGAAACGCTGGGATTGGGTGCGCCGCGGCGCACCCATCATTTGTGAGATCGGTCCCCGCGACGCGGCGAATGAACAGGTGACGTTCATCCGGCGCACCGCACTGCGCGAAGGCGAGAAGGTGAAATCGACATCCGTTGTGCGCGGCGACTTTGTCGCGCAGGCGCCGCGATTGCTTGAAGCGATCCAAAAGCAGCTGTTCGACGAAGCGAGCGAACGCTTGA
>JAFEDV010000128.1 GCA_018241475.1 Pseudomonadota bacterium
CAAACGCTGTCGCAGGCGCAATTCGACGCGCTGGTTTCGTTCGCGTTCTCCATTGGTCCTGAATCGTTTGCGCCGAGCCAGGTGCTGCGCCGGCTCAACGCAGGTGAATTCGACGCCGCCGCCTGCGCCATGGACGCGTGGCGCAAGAGCGATGTGTCAGGCGAGACGCAGGTGTTGCATGCGCTGGTGCGCCGCCGCGCCGCTGAGAAGGCGATGTTCCTGAAGGACATGCCGCGCGAAGCGGCGCCATCCGTATTCGTTCGCGCGAAGCTCGATCATGCGGCGTCCGTTCTCGGTGCGCCGATCGAGTATTCAACCACACCCGCACTCGGCTCCGTTCCGGTGGCGCCGCAAGAGACGGATGTCGCGGCGCGCCTCAAGGAAGTCATGCACTCCGAACCTGCGACCAACGTTCTGCTGTTGACGCAAGTGGTGACGCAAGACGCAGGCGAAGACGAAATCGTCACTGCGCACGCCAAACCGGTAGCGCGCAAGATTGAAGCTCCCGAATTGCCCGCCGATGACCGCGTGAGCCCAGAAGCCGGCGCCGGCGTAGCGACGCGGACTCGTCCTCTTTTCCCGAGCGGCGTCTGGTCGTTGGAGGGCGTCGGCTTTGGGGCGCTGTTGCTGTTCGGCCTGATGCTCATCGGGATTGGCGGCTCGATCTTGTTGCAGGGGCGCGGCGACGGCGTCGCGCTGATGGGCGCCTCCGCCTTGGTCGGGCCGGGCATCGCAGCGACGTTGATGGCGCTGTGGGGCGTCGTGCGCGCACCCCGGCCGCGCGCATCCTGAATTCTCACTTCCTTGGTGAAGGCTAACCTTGAGGGCGGGAGCGGTCCCGCCCTTTTCTTTGCCCAAAACAAAGGCCGCTGCGGCGCCCCGCAGCGGCCTCCATTGTCATGTCCCAAGGACGAACTTTGTTAGGCGCGTCCCCCGTTCGAGCCTGCGCTCGAGGTGGTGGTCCACGCCTTCAGCTTCGTCCCTACAGGGTGACAATGAGACAAGGAAACGTTGTCACCCGCCACAAAACGTTGTCACCCAAGCGATTGAAAACGTGAGGGCAATCAATGCGTTGATATGCCTCATTTGGGCGATTCGCCGTGTCTAGGAAGTGTCTAAGAATTGGTGCCGAGAGCGTGACTCATTTACCGCGCAGATTGCGGAGAGTTATCGTCAAGGAATGCGGGAACGTATCATCAGCGAAATACAACGGTTGGCGCGTGAGAACGGTGGGAAGCCTCCGGGTCGCCAAAGTTTCGAGAAGAGCACCGGGATTCGACACACGGAATGGTACGGCGTGCACTGGGCACGCTGGGGCGATGCCCTTGCTGATGCGGGCTTCTCTGCGAATGTCTTCCAGGAAAAGAGCGACCGAGCCACAATCTTGCGGCAGGTCGCGGAGGCATACCGAGCGTTAGGGCATGTGGCTACCGATGGGGAGCTCCGTCTGTGGGGACGGACGCATCCCGAGTTTCCATCGCATAGCACAATTCCAAACCATTTCGGCGGGAAGG
>JAFEDV010000129.1 GCA_018241475.1 Pseudomonadota bacterium
AGTGCGCGCGAGAGATGATCGCCTTCGTGCCAGTTGTCGACTGCGCCGCTCCAGATTGCGTGCGCGGCGCGCCGAACGAAGGGGAACCCCTTGCCGGCGTGCGTCGCGGCGACGCCCAGGCGACTGACCCGATAGATGTAGGGCTGCTCGGCCGCGACTTCGCCGCTGCCGACGTTCATGACGATCGGATCGGGCCGCGGCCAGCGATAGGGGATGTCGTGCATCTGAGAGATGCGAAAGGTGTCACGCAGCAAATAGGGCGGCCATAGCGGATTCACGGACTTGAAGAAGCCAGGAATCCGAATGGCTATCGGCAACACGATCCGCATGCGGGGCGCCATGGCGTAGCGCCGGCAAAGCGCCTCGACCTGCGGCGTGGCCAGATACGAATAGGGACTGCGAAAAGAGAAGTAGAAATCGAACGATAGCTCCATTCCCGCTCCACGCTTTGACCTGGCCCGAAGGAAGTGGCACTAACCGCGCCAATTCTAGCGGTCGGCCGACACGGAGGGCAAGGCATGAAGGTGTTGAGGACGCCGGACGCGCGGTTCGAGAATCTCTCCGATTGGCCGTTCGCGCCGCACTATGAAGTAGTCAATAGCGAAGGCGGGAACCTGCGCCTCGCTTATGTCGACGAGGGTCCATACAACGCCAAGCCGGTGCTGCTCATGCACGGCGAGCCGTCATGGTCGTATCTATACCGCAAGATCATTCCGCCGCTCGTCGCGCAGGATCATCGCGTTGTGGCGCCAGATCTCATCGGTTTTGGCCGCTCGGACAAGCCGGCGGCGCGCATGGACTATACGTTCGAGCGTCACGTCGACTGGATGTCACAATGGTTGAAGGCGCTCGATCTCCGGGACATCACGCTCTTCTGCCAGGATTGGGGCGGGCTGATCGGCTTGCGTCTCGTGGCGGCGTTTCCGGAGCGGTTCGCGACCGTGGTCGCCGCGAACACCGGACTGCCGACCGGGCATGGGATGACGGAAGGCTTTCAGCGTTGGCTCGAATTCAGCCAAACCGTTCCTGAATTGCCGATTGGCGGGATCTTGACGGGCGGCTGCTCGCGCCAGCTTACGGACGCCGAGCGCGCGGCGTACGAAGCGCCGTTTCCGGACGAAAGCTACAAGGAGGGCGCGCGGCAGTTTCCCGTGCTTGTGCCGGTGACGCCGGAGCACGCCTCGGTGGCGGAGAATCGCGCGGCTTGGGAAGTGCTTGAAAAATTCGAGAAACCATTCGTGACCGCATTCAGTGATGCCGATCCGGTCACCAAGGGCGGCGACGCCGTGTTCAAGGCGCGCGTGCCAGGCGCGAGGAATCAACAGCACGTGACGCTGAAGGGCGGGCATTTCCTGCAAGAAGATTGTCCTGACGATATCGCCGCCCTAATCCATCGCGTGGCGCCGCGTTGATGCTCTGGATTCCGCGAGTTGTCGTAGGCTTGATGGGCCTCGTAAATTTGGCGCGCGGGTGCGTGCATGCGTTCGCGCCGGATGGAGGCGCGCATTCAATCGCAGGTCTCGAGCTCCGCGACGACAGTGCGACGATACTATCGCTGTTTGCGACGTTGGGTTTGCAGCAGATCGTGCTGGGGCTGTTCGAACTTTACGCTGCCCTGCGGGCGCCGCGTTTCGTCACGCTTCTGCTGGCGCTGCAGACGCTGACGACGCTCGTCGCGCTGATCAATCTCTACGCTTGGCGTCCGTTGCCGGTTGTCGTGCCGGGTCAGCCGTTCAACGTGGCGATGTTCGCGCTGCAGCTTGTCGCGCTAGTGATCGCATTGACGGCGCGCAAGCAGCGTCAATCGCCGCCTGCTGCGTGACCGCCGCTGAGCGCCTTGCTTGTCAGCCAGACGATCGGGATGAGCGCCAGTGTGATCCAGGCCGAAGCACGGAAGAGATCGACTGTCGCCAGGAAGTAAGCCTGGTGGACAACTTGCTGCATCATTGCCGCCATGGCTTGCGAGGCGTTGGCGCCATGCTGCTGGAGATCGTGGAGCGCAGCGGTCCAGATTGGATTGCCGGGCGAGCCCGTGGTCTCCGCGACCCGAGTCTGGTGCACCGCTTCGAACCGGTCCCAGGCCGTGGTGGTGAGGGAGGCAGCGAAACTGCCTGCCGTGATGCGCGCGAAATTGCTCAGTCCGGTCGCTTGCGGCACTTGCTGCGGCGGCACGCCGTTGAGTGCGATCGTCACCATGGAGATGAAGAAGCCGCTCATGCCGAGCCCCATCACCAACGTCGGGACGACGAGTTCGTAGAAGTCGGCGTCAGGCGCGTAGTTCGACCGCATGTAGAAGGAGAGTGCGAAGGCCGCGAGCGAAATACTGGCGATCCAGCGTGCGTCGATCCGGCCAACCAGCCGCGCCACGAACGGCGTCAGAATCACCGCGACCGCGCCCGCCGGCGCGGCAACCAGGCCGGCCCAGGTCGCAATATAGCCCATCTGGGTTTGCAGCCAGAGCGGCATGAGCAGGTTGTTGCCGAAGAACACGGCGAAGCCGAGCGAGAGCGCAATCGTGCCAAGCGCGAAATTCCGCTGACGAAACAGCGACAGATCGACGATCGGATGGTCTTCGTGCAGTTCCCAGATGAGCCAGGCGAGGAAACCGACGAAGGCGATCAGGGCTTCGACGCGGATCACCGGCGATGAGAACCAGTCGGCGTCCTTGCCCGTATCCAGCATGACTTGCAATGCGCCGACCCAGACCACCAGCATCGAGAAGCCGATAGTGTCGACCGGAAGCTTGCGCGTCGGCGTTTCCCGCTCGCGCAGGTTGGTCCAGCACACCAGCGCGCAGACGATGCCGACCGGCAAATTGATCAGGAAGATCCACGGCCAGGTGAAGTTGTCGGAGATGTAGCCGCCGAGGATCGGACCGCAGATCGGCGCGATGAGCGTCGTCATCGACCAGATCGCGAGCGCCGTCGCTTGTTTGCTGCGCCCAAAGATCATGAGCAGCAAGGCTTGCGAACCGGGGATCATCGGTCCTGACACGGCGCCCTGTAAGACCCGGAAGATCACCAGCGACGGCAAGTTCCAGGCGATCCCGCACAGAAACGAGAGCGCGGTGAAGGCGATCACCGACGCCACGAAGGTCTTGACGATGCCGAAACGCTGCATCAGCCAGCCAGTGAGCGGCACGGAGATGCCGTTGCTCACCGCAAAGCCCGTAATGATCCAGGTGCCTTGATCGACGCTGGCGCCGAGACTGCCGGCAATCGTGGGAATCGAGACGTTGGCGATCGTGGTGTCGAGCACCTGCATGAACGTGCCCAGCGCAAGCGCCACGGCGGTCAGCGCGAGCGTGGCGCCGTGCAACGGCTGTGGGCCCGGTTGTGCGCCATCGCTCATGAAAAGGGACTCAACTGCCGATCCCCGACACGTCGATGGTAGCGCTCATCGACATGCCGACCCGCAAGGGATGCGCCTGCAGTTCGCGTGGATCGAGGGCGATGCGCACGGGCACGCGCTGCACGACCTTGATCCAGTTGCCCGAGGCGTTTTGGGCGGGGATAAGCGAAAACGCGGCGCCGGTGCCGCCGGAGAGACCGGTGACGCGGCCGTGATAGGCGACGCTGCCGCCGTAGAGGTCGGAATGCAGCGTGACCGGCTGGCCCACGTGCACGTCGCGCAATTGGCCTTCCTTGAAGTTGGCGTCGACGTAGGCGCTGGTAATTGGCGCGATGACCATGAGCGGCGCCCCAGCTTGCACTTGCTGGCCCATTTCGACGTGCTTGTTCGAGACGACGCCGGCGATCGGCGCGCGTATTGTGGTGCGGGAAAGCGCGAGCTCGGCCGCTTGCACACGCGCCTGTGTGGCGAGCAGGGCAGCCTGTGAAGTCGACGCGGTGTTTTGCGCCGCGGTCAGTTCATCGGCGGAGACAGCGCCTTCGGGCGCCAGGGCGGTGCGGCGGGCCAAATCCACGCGGGCAGTCGCGGCGTTCGCTTGCGCGCGGGCGAGGTCGGCTTGCGCTTGCGCGAGCGCCAGGCGCGCATCGGCATCGTCCAGCTGCACGAGGATGTCGCCGGCGTTGACGCTTTGGGTCTCGCGCACCAACACTTGCGCGACTGGGCCGCTGATCAGCGGGGTGACGGTTGCAGTATCGGCGCCGACATAGGCGTTATCCGTGCTCACAAAGCGCGAGGCATAGGTCATATAATAGGCGCCGTAGCCAATGGCGCCGAGAAGCACGACGAGCGCCAGCAGGCTCAGCAATCTCGAGCGTCGCGACTTCCCCCTGGCTTGTCCGGTGTCGGCGTCGATAGTGCGAGTGACGGTGTCGGCCACGAAAATCCCCTTATTGAATCTGTTCTGATGTGAAGCCGCCGCCTAGGGCGCGGACCAGCGCGACATCCAGCGCGAACCGGCGGCTTTCGAGATCGGCGACGGCAGTGCGTTGGGCGAGCACGGCGTCTTCGGCGAGCAGCACGGTCTGGTAGTTGGCAAGGCCGCCGCTGTAGCGATCTTGCGCGA
>JAFEDV010000012.1 GCA_018241475.1 Pseudomonadota bacterium
CTCGCTGATGACGGCGCCGCGCGCTTCAAGCCGATCCTGCGGCAGGCGCGCGAGCGGGCCAAATCGTTCGAGGATTACCTTCGCAGTGCGTTCGGCGCCTACTTCCATTTCATCGTCGACGAGAATCGCATCGAAGGCCGCCCGCTCGACGAGCGACAGCCGCACGTGCGCACCGATACCCCGGAGATGATCGCGATCTACGAGGAGGTGCGCCAGGGCCTCGAAGACGCGATCGGCCGCGGACTGGCGCCCCGCATCGACGCGGAATATCTCGCTTATTCCTGCATCGGCATGGCCCAGGAGATCGGCCGCGCCATGATGCGCCGCCATCCCCACGATGTTGAGGCCGCCACCGAATTTGCTGTAGGGCTCGTGCTGCGCGGGCTGATCGGCGCCCCGCGCAAAGGCTGAGGAGAGCGGCTTTGTCATTGTTGCGCAAGGCGCTCGTGCATCTTGCCCTCTCGCGAAGCGATGAGGCGCTGGTCCAGGCTTCTGGCGGCGCGCCGCGCATCGTGCGCGGCATGACGCTCGATCCGCGCTTCCAGTTTCTCGAAGCGCAGGCGCGGGCGCGGGCAATCCCGTGGGAAAATCAAACGCCGCAATCGCTGCGCGCGCAGAGCGCAGCCGGCAACGAGATTTTTGGCGGCGGACGCGTCGGCGGCGTGCGCACCGAGCGCATCTATATCCCCGGCCGCAGCCATTCAGTGCCGGGCCGCCTCTATCTGCCGACTGTACGCAACAATTCCTCGGCCATGCTGGTCTATTTCCATTTCGGCGGAGGCGTCATCGGCTCGCTGGAGAGCTGCAACCGCCTCTGTGGCTTGATCGCCAAGGAATCCGGCGCGCCGGTGCTTTCGGTCGAATATCGGCTGGCGCCCGAGCACAAGTTTCCGGCCGGCGTCGAGGATTGCACGCAGGCCTATCTCTGGGCGGTCGAGAATGCCTCGCGCTACGGCGCCCCGGTCAATCGCGCCGCGGTCGGCGGCGATTCCATGGGGGGCAATTTCGCGGCGGTGATCGCCCAGGAGCAGCGCGGCAAGCGCGCGCCGGTGCTGCAACTGCTGATCTATCCGGGACTCGACCTCGTCAGCGACACGCCCTCGATGCACGATTTTGCCGATGCGTTTCCGCTGACCGCCGAGACGGTCGACTTCTTCATGAAGCACTATCTGCCGGGCGACGCCGATCCCAGCGATCCGCGCATCTCGCCGGGGCGGATGCAGGATTTGCGCGGACTGGCGCCGGCGCTTGTCTATACCGCCGGTTTCGACATGCTGCTCGACCAGGGCGCCGCCTACGCGCAGCGCCTGCAGGAGGCGGGCGTGAAGGCGACCTATCATTGCTTCGAATCGCTGCCGCACGGGTTCGTGGCGTTTCCGGCGGCGGCGCGCGCGGCGGAGGAGGCGATCCGTCGTATCGCGCGCGAGACCGCGCAAGCGCTGCGCGTGCAATCCTGACGGCGGCGGCCGCAACGGCGCCGCGCGAGCGCGTGGGGCTCGGCGCATTGAGCTGGGCGGTCTTCGAGTGGGCGCGCAATCCCTACGTGCTGCTGATGGTGATCTACGTGTTCGCGCCGTACCTCACCAATGTCGTGCTGGGCGGCGGCGCGCGCGGGCAGACGATCTTCTCCAGCTGGCAGACGCTGTCGGGCGCCATCGTCGCCTTGACCTCGCCATTTCTGGGCGCAGCCGCAGACCGCATGGGTCATCGCAAGCCGCTCCTGGCGCTCACCGTCGCGGTGATGGCGCCGGCGGTGTTCTTTCAATATTGGGCGCTGCCGCACCAGGCGGCGCTGCCGCTCTGGGCCATCCAGGCCATCGCCATCACGGCGGGCGTTTCCTACTCGTGGACCGAGGTGCTGCACAATTCGATGCTGACCTTGGCGGCCAAGCCGAACCAGGTGTCGCAGGTCTCGGGGCTGGGACTTGCACTGGGCAACGCCGGCGGACTGCTCGTTCTCATCTTCGTGCTGTTCGCCTTCGCGCTGCCGGGGCGGATTCCGATTCCAGGATTGCCGGATCATCCGCTGTTCGGGCTCAATCCGGCGGCGTTCGAGCCGCAGCGGATCGTGGCGCCCATCGTCGCCGTCTGGCTCGTCGTGTTTGCCGTGCCGCTGTTCCTGTTCACGCCCGACCGCAATCCGAGCGGGGAGTCGCTCATCAAGGCGATCTATCACGGCGTCGGCAATGTCGCGCGCACGATCCTCAAGCTCTTCCGCGAATTCCGCAATGTCGGGCTCTATCTGATTGCGCGCATGATCTATGTCGACGGCACCACCGGCGTCATCGTCTTCGGCGGCATCTACGCATCGCTGGCGCTGCACTGGGGTTTCCTCGAAATGCTGGCGTTCGGGGTCATCCTCTCGATCTTCGCGGTCGCCGGCGGGTTCGTCAGCGCCTGGCTGGACGACTGGCTGGGCGCCAAGCGCGCAGTGCTGATCGAGGTGATCGTCACATTGCTCTGCTTGCTCATTGAAGTGTCGATCACGCCGACCTCGATGTTCTTCGTCATTGCCGCCGATCCATCGCAGCATGTGTGGGCGGGGCCGATCTTCCGGACCGCGCCCGAGGTTCTCTACCTCGCCTCATCGATCGTGATCGCCATCTCGATCACCGCGACCTACGCCTCGAGCCGGGCGCTGATGGCGCATCTTTCGCCGCCAGGCATGGAGGGCGAATTGTTCGGGCTCTACGCGCTGTCGGGTTCGGCCAGCGCCTGGCTGGCGCCGCTGATGGTGACGGTGTTCACAGCTGTCTATCAGAGCCCGCGCGCCGGCTTCGGCGCCATCGGCTTGTTGTTGATCGTGGGCTTTCTGCTGCTCGTATTCGTCAAGCCGCCGCCGAGGCCGGTGTGAGATTCGACGCGTCCCGGGCGAGCGTAGCGAGACCCCGGGAGCCATTTCGCCATGTGATGGATGGCTTCGAGTTTGAAATGCCAATGGGTCCCGGCCCGGCGTCGCGCTCGCGCGCGACTTGACCGGGAAGCGTGTGAGGCAAGTGCCATGGCCTGCCATTCCTCGACCGGAAAAGCGGATCAGAGATTCTGCTCTCAGCAAGCGGGAGAGCGGGACGCGCAAGGAGCTTGCGCAGAAGGAGTAGTCTTGGGGTTGCGCTCGATGCGCGCCCCGCGCGGATTATTTTGGCGGCCGGCGGACACTTAGAGGCGTTGCTACCGAACCTCGGGTGGCCATGCGTTTCGGAGACAAGGTCTCGCTGCTTCGATAACTGAAGCAGCGACACTGAAGATCGGCGCTTTCTCTTCGCCTGGCGGGATTGCCTCCCGACCGATCCTTGCGACGCTGGGTATCCCGAGCGCCCTTGGCGCCCAATGTCCGTTCCCGGCCGACGTGCTTGATGACGCCAACGGGCGTGTCAGTAGTGAGTAGTCAGTAGTCAATGAGTTTTGCGTCCCATTCGCCGCTCGCCATTCGCTACGCGCCCCGTCATCAGGACCTCCGGCTTCCTTTCTTCTCACCGGAGCAGCGGTTTCTTCTCTCACGAGCCTCTGCCGCATCACGTCCAATCCGCATCTCCTACGCTGATTGGTTGTTGGTACCGTCAACCTCCCTGTAGGAGATGGCAGGGAGTGTAAGCGGCTTGGAAGTCGGTCGGAGTTGTTTTGCCGCTTTTGTTGATTTCAAAGGGATTTTGCGCGGAAAAGTGGGGGATTGAGTGGGCGCCAATCCCCCTAATTTTCGTTCATGTGGTCAACGCGGCCGATCTTCTTTGCCGTGCCAGATGCGTGTGATCAAAATAACGTCCGGCCGCACTTGATAGCGCACGACGTAGC
>JAFEDV010000130.1 GCA_018241475.1 Pseudomonadota bacterium
ACGCCGCACCACACTACGGCCCGCACGCGGCGGCGGAGTTCTTCTCGGCAGCGTATACAGGAACGCTGCTGCTGCAATGGCCGGCGGGGCGTTTGTCGGATCGCATCGATCGGCGGCTGGTGATTGCGTCGCTGACGCTGATCGCGACGCTGACGGCGTTTGCGCTGGCGCTGTGGAGCGGGCACTTGCCCCGCTGGCAGGCGGTCGCGTTGTTCTTCGTATGGGGCGCGGGCGGCCTGAGTTTCTACGGCATCGCTGTCGCGCACATGGCTGACCGCGCCGAGCCGGGCAAGCTCGCACAATCGGCGGCGGGCGTGCTGTTCGTGTGGGCGGTTGGTTCGGTAATCGGGCCGCTGGTCATGGGCGTGCTGGTGGATTGGTTCAATGTCGCCGGGCTGTTCTGGTTCGCTGGCGGCGTGGCGCTGGCGGTGACGTTGCTGATGTTCTGGCGCCAATCCACGCGCGAGGGACCTGCAACCAAGGAAGACTTCGCTCCGCAAAGCGCCACCAGCGTCGCCGCCGGCGAGATCGCCTATGGCGAGGATCCGCCGCAAGCCTCAGACGCGCCGATTGCGCAGACGGAAAACCCACGCTAGCCAAGCCTCGAACATAAGGCGCACCGCATGAACATCCACGAATACCAAGGCAAAGCCGTTCTGAAGCAGTTCGGCGCGCCGGTCCCGCGCGGTTTTCCGGCGTTCACGCCGGCCGAAGCTGCGGATGCGGCGGCGAAGCTGGGCGGTTCGCTCTGGGTGGTGAAGAGCCAGATCCACGCCGGGGGGCGCGGCAAGGGCGTGTTCAAGGAAGCCGATGCGGGCGAAAAGGGCGGTGTGCGCCTGGCGCGGTCGGCCGACGAGGTGAAGACGTTCGCGCAGCAGATGCTCGGCCACACTTTGGTGACGAAGCAAACCGGCCCGCACGGCCGCGTGGTGAAGCGTCTCTACATCGAAGAGGGCGCCGACATCGCCAAGGAGCTCTATCTCTCGGCGCTGGTCGACCGCGAAAGCGGGCGCGTGGCGTTTGTCGCTTCTGAAGCCGGCGGCATGAACATCGAGGAAGTCGCGCACGACACGCCGGAGAAGATCACCACGGTGGCGATCGATCCGTCGACGGGTCCATCGCGCGCCGACGCGGAGAAGGTGGCGAGGGCATTGGGTTTGTCCGGCGCGCTCGTCGATCAGTGCGCCGATCTGTTGACGCGGCTCTATACGGCGTTCGTGAAGAGCGACATGAGCTTGCTCGAGATCAACCCGCTGATCGTCACCAAGCAGGACAAGCTTGTCTGCCTCGATGCGAAAGTCAGTTTCGATTCTAACGCCGCCTTCCGGCATCCTGAATGGGCGGAGATGCGCGATCTCGGCGAAGAGGACGAACGCGAGATCGAAGCCTCGAAATACGATCTCTCTTACATCGCGCTGGATGGCGAGATCGGCTGCATGGTCAACGGCGCCGGCCTTGCCATGGCGACGATGGATATCATCAAATTGTTCGGCGCCGAGCCGGCAAACTTCCTCGATGTCGGCGGCGGCGCGTCAAAAGAGAAGGTGACAGCGGCGTTCAAGATCATCACCGCCGATCCGAAGGTGAAGGGCATCCTGATCAACATTTTCGGCGGCATCATGCGCTGCGACGTCATCGCCGAGGGCGTGGTCGCGGCCGTGAAGGAAGTCGGCTTGGCTGTGCCGCTAGTGGTGCGTCTCGAAGGCACCAATGTCGAGCAAGGCAAAGCCATCATCCGCAATAGCGGGCTGAACGTGATTCCGGCGGATGATCTCGAAGACGCCGCGCGGAAAATCGTGAAGGCGGTTAAGGGGTGAGCATTGCCGGAGGAGCATATCTCGAAGTGCGTTCTGCCTTCATGGTCAGGCCGCTGAGCCTGATCCTCTTGTTCCCGTGTTCCTTCCAGGGCTTGCAGTCCTGTTACAGGCACTAGAATCGAAGAAGGGTTCGGCGCTTACGGAGAGAGAGGTCCTTCAAACGCGCGATGAAGCGCCATGCATTGCGATGCGTCGATCTGATAGAGACGCGCTTGCTGAGAAGCGCGGGCGAGATATCGACCCCGAGAATGTTTGGGAAGAATGGTCTTCAAGGCGCTGAATGGGACACAGCAAGCACTCGCT
>JAFEDV010000131.1 GCA_018241475.1 Pseudomonadota bacterium
AGGCGCGCAATTTCCAGGTCGGCGATTCGAGCTGGGTCGCGGACTTCAACGATGCGCGCAACTTCCTCTACCTCCTGGAAACGCGCTCGGGGCCGCAGAACAATCCCGGCTATTCCAACCCGGAATACGATCGCCTCGTCCTCGCCTCCGACTACGAACCCAACGCCGGACTACGCGCTCAGCTGATGAGTCAGGCCGAGCAGATCGCGCTCGACGATGCGCCGTTCTGCATGAGCGTGTTCCTGAATTCGACCAATCTCGTGCACCCCGATCTTACCGGCTATGCCGATAATCTCGAAGACATCCACCGCGCCCGCTGGTTCGGAATCAAGAACGCGTGAAGCAGGGCGCGGCTGCCTTGAACCGCCGGCGCCCTCGCCGGCGGTTTGCGCCAGACTTGGAGCTGAGTGCGGCGCGTACAACGCTCCCCGGGCGCGCGCAGCGCGACACGGGGCCCATTCATCGGCTTGCGCGCGGCCCGTCCATGGACCTCGGATCGGCGCTCGCGTAACGCGAGCTTGTCCGGGGAGCGCGGCCGCGCTGCGTGATTCAACCTGGATGCAATTCCCTCTAACGCACGCTTTCGATGGCGTTGCGCGCCAGGGCGTCGGCGCGGTTGTTCATGACGTCATCGGCGTGGCCCTTGACCCATTTCCAGCTCACGTCATGGCGTTCGCGCGCCGCATCGAGCCGCTTCCAGAGATCATCGTTCTTCACGGGCTTCTTATCGGCGGTTTTCCAGCCGTTCTTCTTCCAGCCGTGAATCCACTTGGTCACGCCGTCCATCACATATTTGCTGTCAGTGTGCAGCGTGACGGTGACGCGGCCCTTGAGCGCCTCGAGCGCGGCAATCGCCGCCATCAGCTCCATGCGATTGTTGGTGGTCGCCGCTTCGCCGCCGGAGAGTTCTTTCTCCGTCCCCCCGTAGCGCAGCACCGCGCCCCAGCCGCCAGGCCCCGGATTGCCGCTGCAGGCGCCATCGGTCCAGATGTCGACCTTCTTCGTCATGAATCACACACTACGTCATTCCCGGCGACGCCGCACTTGACGCGGCGGAGACCCGAGACCAGGGACTTTGGAGCGCAGCGTGTGGCTCCTGGGTTCGGGACGGCGCCTACTGCGCGTCCGGAAAGACGAAGTTAGTAATGGCGCGCCTGTGTGGTTGAGACTACACGCCGCTCTTCATCGATCTGCACTATCCAATCCGCCTTCACGCCGCCTTCCATCATGCTCCGCGTGATCCGTTCGTAGTGCAGGATGAAGCGATCGATCCAAGCTTCTTCCTCGGCCGTCAGCGCCCGCCCGCGCAGCGTCACTTCCTGCTCCCCGCGCCAGTGGCGCACGAGATCCCAACTTGGCGCGCGCAGATAGATGATGGCGTCGAAGCTCGCGAACCAATCGGCGTAGGTCGTGCGCAGATACTCATTCTGCGTCTCGCGCCAAACACCGTCCGCATCTTCTTTTTCCACTGCATTGAGCGGCGGCGAGGGCGGCACCGGCAACGCGCCCAAGCACCACGCATCGATCAGGATTGCCTCGGGCCGTCCACGCGCCACCGGCCAATCGCTTAGCGGCTTCATCACGTCCTTGATCTTGTCGAAGCGCGGCAGCGGCGTCTCATCGTCTGGCCCCGCCGTGAACAAGCGCTCGATCGTCCGCC